>JACQUX010000018.1 GCA_016210045.1 Deltaproteobacteria bacterium
GTCGGTCATCAGATTTGCAAACACGCTTGATCACACATCGGGAGTGGAACGCGGTCCCGGGAGGGGCGCGAGGGGGGCCTGCGGGCGAGTCTGAGCGAGGGAGTACGATGGGGTTGAAGCGCGACCGAGCGAGGTCTCAGTGAGCCGAGCGCCGTAACGCGAGGCGAACGGCCCGCAGGTCCCCCTCGCGCCCCTCCCGGGAAATGGACACGGCAATCTAATGTTGCAAATGCGCCCTAAGATGCCTGCCACATCATAGCAGAGAGGAACGCACATGACACCCAACGCGCTCAGCAATCCTGATCTTGCGCCGGTCCCCGCAGAACGGCGCACTTGGACTGCCACCCACTTCTTTTCGCTGTGGGTCGGCATGGCCGTCTGCATCCCGACCTACATGATCGCCGCGTCGCTCATTCAAGGCGGCATGGATTGGCGGAGCGCGTTGCTGACCGTGTTGCTCGGCAATTGCATCGTGCTGATCCCGATGCTGCTGAACGGCCACGCCGGCACCAAATACGGCATCCCGTTCCCCATTCTGGCCCGCGCCGGCTTCGGGATTCGCGGATCCAACCTCCCCGCGCTGTTGCGCGCGATCGTCGCATGCGGATGGTTCGGCATCCAATGCTGGATCGGCGGCGCGGCGCTCTACACGCTGCTGCTCGCCCTCTGGCCCGCCGCGGCCGATGTCGCGCTGCAAATGCCCGCGTTCATCGGCGTCGGCGTGATCCCGTTCGCGTGCTTCCTGGTGTTTTGGGCGATCCATCTGTATCTGATTTGGAGCGGCATCGAGTCGATCAAATATTTGGAAACGATTTGTGCGCCGTTCTTATTACTCTGCGGGATCGCATTACTCGGCTGGGCCTATCGCGCCGCGGACGGCTTCGGCCCGATGCTCGCGGCCCCGGCCCGCTTTACGAGCCGCAACGAATTTTGGCAGTTCTTCTTTCCCGCGCTCACCGGCATGGTCGGCTTTTGGGCCACGCTCAGTCTGAACATCTCCGACTTTTCCCGCTACGGCAAAACGCAACGCGCGCAAGTGCTCGGGCAAACGCTCGGCCTCCCGACCACGATGACGATGTTCGCCTTCATCGGCATCGCCGTCACGAGTGCCACGATCGTGCTCTTCGGCGAACCGATCTGGGATCCGGTCGCGCTGGTGCGCAAATTCGATTCCCCGATCCTCGTCGCCGTGTCGATGTTCGCGGTCCTGATCGCCACGCTCTCCACCAATGTCGCAGCCAACATCGTTGGTCCCGCGAACGATTTTTCCAATTTGGCGCCGGCAAAGATCAACTTTAAACGCGGCGGTTACATCACCGGCGTGATCGGCATCGTGATGATGCCGTGGAAACTCGTCGCCGACCCTACCGGCTACATCTTTACTTGGCTAATCGGCTATTCCGCACTGCTCGGCCCAGTCGCCGCGATCCTGCTCGTGGATTACTTCGTGATTCGCCGCTGCCGACTCGTCGTGGACGACCTCTATCGCGACAACGGCGTCTATCAGTACACCAACGGTTGGAACCTCCGCGCGCTCGCCGCGCTGCTCGTCGGGGTCCTCCCCAATGTGCCAGGATTCCTCGCCCAAATCGGCCTCGTGGAAGCGACCCGCTTTCCCACGCTGAACGCGCTCTACCACTACGCCTGGTTCATCGGCTTCGCCGGCGCCGGCGCCAGCTACTACACACTCATGCTCCGCACCAACGCCGCCCGCACGACAGCAGCTGCGCAAAGCGAAGTGGCGTAATTCGAGGCTCCCCACGCGCCGCAATGCCGTCCCGCGCGCCTTTCCGGTTGACAGCAGAAGTTCATGAACTATGAATCAAACTACGGTCGTTCAGACGTGCTCAGAGTCCGGCGAGATCGCTCATGTCATTCAACGCACAGTTTGACCGCCCTTCGCCTCCCATCCCCGCCATCCGTTCCACGTCCCGATTCCTGAACGCGAAAGTGTTCCAAAAGTTGGACTCACTACCGAATGCCAAAATGTCACCACTGGAATATCAAGCAGTTAGTGATGCGCTGGGCGTGGCACGTGGCTTGCTTTAGATCAGGCCTGTGCGCGGCCACTTTATGGAGGCGCGTAACACATGGACGCTGCGACTCGTATGGAGCCACCTTCTGTCACACTCTCTGCGGATGGCCTGTTGAGCTCATTGCAACAGGGCGCATGGCTCTTCACCCAGCTTGTTCCGCCACTGCGCGACTCGCTCGAACACGCTGTGGCACAACACGGTACGACCGTGGACTCGGGCCTTCCGCTGTTTCTGCTGGCCTCGCTCCAGTATCGCCGCACAGCACTCCCACATCAGATGGCTATGCGGTTCACAGCGGCACGCAATACGGCGATCGTGTCACGCGTCGCATCGCTGAGTGCGGTGGAAGAACGGGCATACTGGGAGGCTGCCTTTTGCACGCTGGCTCCGCGCACCGTCCCCTGCGCCGTGTCGGATGCCGACATCGAGATGCTCGAACATGCCACGCAGCAATTGGATCGGCACGTACGAATCGCCGCCGCCACTCCGTTGAGCCGGTGGATAGAGGCCATCGCGCCCTTTGCCGAGGGTCCGTTCCGTTCAGCCTCTCACCCGCATTACCTCGGCTGCATCTTCCTGCGCCTAAATCGCTCGCCCGAAGAAACGGCACTATCACTGGCTCATGAACTTGCTCATCAGGAGTTGTTCTTGCTGAACCTCGTAGATCGACTCATCGTGGCCGCGGCGGACTATCGACTGGTCCACGCCCCCTTCCAGGGCCGCGAACGTCCGTCGATCGGGAGGTTGCACTCGGCCCATGCCCTCTTTCGCATGGTCGATCACGAAAACGCGACTGCAGATCCTCGCCGACCTCGGCATGTCGATTTGCTTCAGGCCACCATTGATACTTTTCAGCCGGGCGATCTGACGGCGCTTGGAAGGAGACTCGTCTATGAAGTTTATCAAGCGCAAGTGGATCGCCTGCGCGGTGATCGGCAGTCTCGCAGCCCTTTTAGTGGTGATGATGAAAATCGATAGCCGCCCAAAACGAACACCGAGTGTCGCGCGGGACGTGAGCGCTTCTCCTGCCACCGTCACCCGACACGTTCCTACGGTCGGGTTCTTCCCCAATACCTTTCCGCGAGATCCGGTGGATATCAACCTCTACTTGGAACATATCCTCGTAGGCCAGATCCTTGAGCCGTTGGTGGAAAGCGCCCCTGATGGCGATATCAGCCCATCAGTGGCACAGCAATGGACCATTTCCGCTGACGCGCGCACTGTCACGTTCATCATTCGCGAGGGCATAACATTTTCGAACGGCAAACCAGTCATGGCCGAAGATGTCAAATACAGTTTGGAACGACACTTGACATCGCACTCCCAAGCACGCACGTTCTTGGAGCACATTACGACGATCACTGCGAGCGATCCCCGCACGCTCAGGCTCCACCTCGATCGGCCGTATGTGGCGATCTTCAAGGCACTCAGCCGTGACCAATTGGGCATTGTTCCGGCTGGCTGGAGATTCGATTCGCATTCCGACGAGCCACTGATTGGTACCGGCCCCTATCGCGCTGTCCGCAACGAGAACGGATGGCGGTTGCTCCTGAATCCGTATTATCGGGACCGAAGTCGCGTCCGCATCCCTGAATGGGACCCGATCTTCTTCGATGCCAAAAAACAGCAATATGACCATCTGCCACTTCCGGATTTAATGCCGTTTTTGGAGCCAGAAGTGGCCAAATCCGTGGAGGCGACGGCGGGGCCTGTGCTGACCAATTACACCCGACAGCGCGTGAACCATTTCGTCCAACTCTCCGCATGGTGGAATCCGGCGGGGCCTCGGGCCTCTGATCGGAAATTACAAATGCGGGCTATGGTAGCAATGCGGACATTGATTGAGGCACGACGGGCCAAGCTGGGATTCCGTGCCGCTACGGGTGTTGTCCCCGAAGGAATCTCCGGTTATCTCCCGGAAATCCGGCGCCCCAGCAACGTGCATGCCGCTGATGACGGCGAGACGATGGTCCGACTCACGGTCCTCGTCAACAAGAAGAACATTCAACTGATGAATGATCCAACAGACCTCGCCACAATCGAGCGGGATTATGGCGTGCGGTTCAATTTTTCCGAATACGGAGTGGCAACCGCCGATCAACTGACCGACGTACAACCCGATATCATCCTGTATTCTTTCGCCGGAGGGTTCCATGACCCTGAGGGATTCCTCGTTGTCCTGACCAGTCGTCTCAACGCCGATCTCCAGAGTGTCTTTGGCGCAGATTACCCCAAGTATGTCGCAGCTTCTTCAGAAACAGATTGGAATCAACGCGCGCGATTGTACCAAGATCTCGGTGCCGCGCTCATAGACAATTATGTGATGGTCCCTGGGTGGAAGTTCGATGTCATCTCGCTCACTGTACCGGAGCTCGCTCACGTGGCATCGGTAAGCTATACGCCGAAATTGAAAAATTACTTCTTCGCGACTCAGGACAATGAAGGGAGGTGAAAAGCATGGAAATCGATCTCACTGTCTTCGAGCTCGACATCTTTGCCGAAGCTCGCATCGACGAATGAGTGCCATTGGATAGTCCTGTAGAGCGTCATGGATGGGGTCCCATGACGCTCCGCCCTCCCCGGGCATGCCGCGACTCGAAAGGACGTCTCGTATGCTTGAAAACTCCGCGCTGCGTCACTTTGCCGTCACCGATGGCTTGCTGAAGGGCACGGCGCTGGTTGCTAAAGTCACGGGGCTGGCCGCCGTCGCATTGATGTCAAGTTTTGGCGCCAGCGCGATCCTCTTTTCGAGTTTTCTCCAGATGCTGGCGACTGGGCTCTTGGAGGTCCCGACCGGCTGGCTGTCCGATCGATTTGGATGGGCTCGCACGTTGATCGTGGCACTGTGGGGAAAGTGTTGCATCACGATGCTGATGGTCCTGGCCGTGGCGACCGCCGCTGCCGGCCACGTCGGACTAGCATGGAGTTGTCTCGCGTTTGAGGCCCTCGGCGATGCCATCGCGTCGGCACTGATGAACGGTTCTTATCAGAACGCCTATCTCGAATGGTATCGCGAGCGCAATGACGGTGAGGTGACTCCTCCCCCACTCTTCCTGGCGAGCTATCGCTTCGCCCAGCGGGTTCGGCTCCTCCTGCCCGTCGTCATCATCGCCGCCGTGTCCGTGATTCGTTGGATCGGCCACTTGGCGGGAGAGACCGCTATCGTAGTGAGCTCGCTGGCGAGTTGTGGATTCGTGCTTGTATTGCGCGGTGTCGTCCTGGTGCGCATCTGCACCGACCTACAGCAGCAACGAGCGCGCGATCGTTTAGTGCCTTTCGCGATCGCCACTGTCCTGAATAGTGTGCGCACGCAGCTGCGCAGCGATCTGGCGCAAGCGCGAACCACGTTCGTCACGACGTGGCATCCGTTTCTTCTGTATGTCCTCGGCCGGATTATCGCGGCAGCATCGGCCCTCTTTTTGATGGGGCATATCATGCAACGCTTCGTTGTGCTCTGGCATCTTGAACACTCCGGGTGGTCGGCGGCCACGATATTTGCAGTGGCTTACTATATTGCGGAGATGGGCATTGCGGCGACTCTGTTTCCGCGAATCACCGATCACAATGTATGTCGGATGACTCGGATTCTGGCGATGGTCGCGATCTGCCTCGGCTTAGCCCACGGCATTCTCATGGTCACCGGCAGGGCACCGGTGAGCGCCTTCAGCATGCTCATTGGCTTTGCGCTCGTCGGCCTAATCGCCGGCAAAATGATGCAACAGTTCATCGCCTCGCGATGTGAGACCTGCGTGCCACAGATGATTCGTGCAACGTGGTTGAGTGTCGCGGAGAGCCTGGCACTACTGATCTACGCAACGATCGCAGGGATTGCCCTGACCGGTTCCCCGCCCACTGCATATTTGACCGTTGTGGGTTGGTTGACGCTCGCGGCGGGCTTATTGGGATTCCTTGCGAACCGGGTGCCCTTTGTGCCGTCGGCACAGCGTTCCTTTCACGCCATCCTGCGCCACCACGTGCTCATGAGTATGCTCCTTGGGGCCGTCGCGTTTGGCGCGTACGACCTCATCGCCTCAATTCATGCCATGACGAAAACCCAACGGCAGTTTGAATCCACGCTGGGCGATGTCGTTGTGTCATCGATTCGAGAGCCGCTCACTCAGGGAAGTTTCACCGAGGCCAATCTACGACTTTCTCGCATGGAAACCGCTGGGACGTTCCTGTGCTATCGCCTTACCGTTTGGGATTTTTCTCAAGATTCCTGTCCGGCAATGTCACGCGCTCGGTTATTCGTTCGCAATAGGGAGTTTCCCATTCGCCTCGCTACCAACGACCCGCGGGCGATCGGAACAATCACAATGCACTTTGATCAGACACCCATGGTCTGGGCGATCGTCCGACGGATCGGCATCGATATCCTGCTTTTTGCGATGTTTGGTTTCCTGGCCGTCCGAGTATCACGGCGCGTGGGACAGCATCTGACGCATGAATTACAGCAGGTTATCGAGCATACGGAGGACGCAAAGACTGTGCCCCACAGCACTCCGTCATTTATCACTGTTGAGTTTCAGCAATTATCGGATCGCTTCCATCAATTGGTTCGCTGTATTGAGGACAATGCAAAAAAAATAGCACTCGGCAAACTCGCCCTGCAAGTCGCGCACGATCTCCGTTCTCCACTGTCGTCGATTCAAGTGGCGGGGCGGATTTTGGGGGAAGAGGTGGGACGCGAAGGACGGAGTGGGCAGGCAATGAATTTGTTGCGGCTCGGGTGTCATCGGTTGGGGGAGATTGCGAATGACCTGTTGCAGCGTCCGGCGGCCGCGGACGGCGCGCCAGCGGATGGGGCGTCACCGACGCCGGTGCCGTTTGCGCTGCACGAGGTGTGCGATGAGTTGCTGGGAGAATTTCAGGCACAAACGTTGGGCGACGGCGTCACGTTCGTGAAGGCGTATCACCCCGAAGCGCTGGTGCTGCGCGGGGACCGGACGGGATGGGCGCGGGCGTTGGGGAATCTGCTGAAGAATGCGTTGGAGGCAATGCAGAGTGCGGCGGCGGCGCGGCCGATGCAACTGACCATCGGGACGGCCGTGGCGGGCGAACGCGTGCAGGTGCAGGTAACCGACACCGGTCCGGGGATGAGTGCAGCCACGGTCGCGAAGATCCTCCAGGGCGGGCACACGGAAGGCAAAGCGGACGGGCATGGGATCGGGATGACGGTGGTGCAGGAGGTGGTCACCGCGCATGGCGGGCAACTCGCGGTCGCCTCGGTCGTTGGACAGGGCACGACGTTCACGCTCACGGTGCCGGCGGCGTTGCTTGAACCGACAGTCGTCACGATTCCGGTGGAGGCAGGCAGCCTGGTCCTCGTGCTCGACGACGACCCGGGGATGCGGGAGCAGTGGCGGATGTTGTTGTGGGAACAGGACGTGGTCTGCGAACGATTTACGTGTTGGGAGGACTACGCGACCTCTGCTGCGGCGCACGACAGCGCACATCCGCCGCGCACGGTGATTGTGGATTACCACTTCGACAACAGTGCAGTGGATGGTGTGACGATCGTCCGCCGATTGCGGGGCCAAGGCGTGCCGCACCTCGTGCTGTGCACTGCCGAGTATTGGAAGCCCTCGCTCCGCGAGGTAACACGGGACTTAGGTATCACGCTGTGTCCGAAGCCCGTCCCGCGCGTGGTCGTGGAGTGGATGCCGACAAAGCCCATCGGCACGAATGCCGCCGCGAATTGCCCAACGGAGATTACTGCGTCCACCGACGGTGCCCCCGTCACCGGCCCGGGCGTGTTGGTCATTGACGACGACTCCGGGGTGCGCTTCGCGTGGGAGATGGAGCAAGCTCGCCTCGGCATCGGCACGTTAATGTCGTACGACTCCATGGAATCCTGCGCCGCCGCCGCGCCCGATTACGCGCAGTTCGATTTTGCATTCGTCGACAAGAATATCCCGAACAGCACCTGGCAGATCGCGCAAGTCATCACGCACTTGAAGGCCGCCGGCGTGAAGCGCGTGATCCTCGCCACGGGCGAAAATAAAATCCACACCCCCGACGACCCCGTCTGGACGCTCGCCGACGGCGTCGAGCCGTTGAAGGTACCGGAGGTGTTGCCGAGTTGAGTCTTGATAGCCTTGTTCAGCGTTCGCCAACGGTTATTGTCGCGCCGGACCGGCTTTCACACATCAAAAAAACCAGCGGCAAGACGATCAACGTTAACACCGTAGACGAGAATACGCCGCCGATCACAACCGTGGCCAGCGGGCGTTGGACTTCGGCGCCGAGGCCGGTGGAAAACATCATCGGCAGGAAGCCGAAGATCTCGACCAGCGCGGTCATCAGCACGGGGCGCAGGCGCAGCAGGCATCCTTGAAAAACCAGTGTGACACCGGAATGTCCCGTCTCATGGCGCAAGAGATTGATGTAGCTGACGAGCACGATCCCATTCAAGAGCGCAATGCCGATGAGGGCGATGAATCCGACGCCGGCGGAAATACTGAACGGCAAGCCGGTCATGAACAACATCACGATGCCACCCACCATCGCCAACGGGACGCCGCTGAAGATCAGCAACGTTTGGAACAGATTGCGAAACACCAGATGGATCATCACCAGCACCAGCAGGAGGATCAGTGGCATTAAAACGAGCAACCGCGCCTTGGCCGCTTCCAGATTCTTGAAATTCCCGCCCCATTCGAAATAGGAGCCGGCAGGAAGCGGGATGGCCTTTTCCAACGTCGCCTGGGCCTCTTGCACAAAACTTTCCGTGTCGCGCCCCCTGGGATTCAGCAGAATGGCGGTCCGCCGCTTGGTGTTTTCACGGATGATCAGTCCGAAACTTTCCGCCAGCCTCACATTGGCCACATCGGCGAGACGGACATTCAAATAGGGGCCGATCGAGACCGGGAGTTGCTTGATTTGCTCGATATCGGAACGTTCTTGTTCGCCCACGCGGATCACAATGGGGAAGCGTCTCGCGCCTTCGTACAACGTGCCTGCGTCCAATCCGCCGATCGCCGTGGCCACCGTATCAAGGACGGTCTGGACGGGAATGCCCATCTTTTCGAGCAGCGCGTGGTTCGGAACGATCTGTAAGAGCTTTGATTTTTCGGAAACCTCGGCTTCCACATCACCGGCCCCCGGAATGGCTTTTAAGAGCGTTTCGGCCTGTTCGGATTGTTCCAACAACAGGTTCAGATCGTCGCCGAAAATTTTCACCGACACATCCGCGCGCGTCCCTTCCAGAAGTTCATTAAAGCGCATCTGGATCGGCTGCGTGAGGATCGGTTCCTGATCCGGAATTTCACTTCTGAGCTGTTCGACGACCGCAGCAGCCAGCGCGTCTTTGCTGCGGCGATGACCGTCTATTTGCGACCACTCGCGCTGCGGTTTGAGCATCACGAACGTATCGGTCAGATAAATCCCCATCGGATCGGTGGCGGCTTCGGCGGTGCCGGTCCGCGAAAACACGTTCGCCACTTCCGGAAATTGCATGATGACACGCTCCGAATGTTCCTGCATGCGGACCGCTTCGCTCATGCTGATATTGACGTCGCGCTGGAGCATCACGACGATCGACCCCTCATTCAACTGGGGAACGAACTCGGCGCCCAGCCGAGTAAACAGCGCGAGCCCTGTCAACAAGACAAGGCCGATACCCGACAGAACGACCGTCCGGCGATTCAAACTCCAATACAGCAAACCGTGATAGCCGTGGCGCATGGCCCGCATCAACCAAGGCTCCTGTTCCGCCGCGTTGCCGCTCAGCAACAGCGACGCAAGCGCCGGAGCGGTCGTGAAGGAAAAAAACAACGCGCCGAGCAGGGCAAAACAAAACGAAGCGATCATCGGCTGGAACATTTTCCCTTCGATCCCGGTTAGCGCAAAGACGGGCAGCAGGACCAACACGATAATCAACTGTCCGAACCCGGCCGCCTTCCGCGTTTCGATGGTGGCATCGACTACCGTTTCCTGCAGTTCTTTGTCGGTTAAAGGACGGGCGCGTGCTTTGACTCGTTCGTGGACCAGACGAACGCAGTTGTCCATCACGATGACGGCGCCGTCCACGATGATGCCGAAATCGAGCGCGCCCAAACTCATCAGATTGCCGGAGAGACCCCGTGCTTTCATGAGCAGAAACGTGAACAGGAGCGCGAAGGGAATCGTCAGCGCCGTGATGACGGCTGCGCGGAAGTTGCCCAACAACAGCAACAGCACGACAATGACAAGCGCCGCGCCCGTGAGGAGGTTATGGACCACGGTCTCCAACGTCGCATCGACGACTTCCGCGCGATTGTAGAGCGTTTCAATCGTGATGCCCGGCGGCAGATTTTTATTGATGTCCTCGAGCCGTGCGGCGACCGCCTTGGCCACGCTCCGGCTGTTTTCGCCGGTCAGCAGAAACACGGTCCCCAGAATGGCCTCTTGGCCGCGGACCAGTGCGGAGCCGACCCGCAAGCCGCTCTCCACCGCGACCCTGGCGATATCGCCGATAGTCACGACGCGCAGATTCTCCATCGTCTTGACGGGGACCTTTCGAATTGCATCGGCCGACGCAAAGAGCCCGACCGCCTGGACGAGGAGAAGCTCCTTCCCCTGTTCGATATATCCCCCGCCCACGTTCTTATTGCTGGCCTCCAGCGCAGCATGAAGATCCTCGAAATTCAGCCCCCATTCCGTCATGGCCTTGATGTCGGGCTGGATATGATATTGTTTCTCGTACCCTCCGGTCGTATCAACCCCGGCCACCCCCGGCACCGTCATCAAACGCGGGCGGATCATCCATTCCTGGATCGCGCGCAACTCCATGAGTTGAGCCTTTCGCGCCGGTCCCGTGAGCGGAAGTTTCGCTTCCACCGTGTACATGAAGATCTCGCCTAATCCGGTGGAGATCGGCCCCAATTGTGGTTGTATGCCAGGCGGCAATTCGCGCAACACGGCGGACAATCGTTCGGCCACCTGCTGGCGGGCCCAATAGATATCCGTGCCGTCTTCGAAATTCACAGTGACTTGCGAGAGACCGAATTTTGAAAGCGATCGGATATGCGTCACATGCGCGATCCCGTTCACTGCCGCTTCAATGGGATACGTAATCGCTCGCTCGATTTCTTCCGGCACTAATCCTTCCACCAGACTGTTCACCGACACTTGGACATTGGTGATGTCCGGCACGGCGTCGATCGCCAGATGTTCAAAGGCGATCCATCCCATCGCCGCCACAAGCAGCGTGAAAAGCAGCACGAGCCAGCGGTTGTGGACTGAAAATCGAATGACTGCGTTCACCATATGGAGACTCCGCCTACATTTTCGCTTCAAGCACTCTCCCGTCGAGGATGTAGAGCCGCCAGAGGGCGTCGACGGCGATCAATTCCTGTTCGTGGCGCGTGCTGGTGATGTCGTACAATTGGTTGTGGATCTCGATCACCAGGGCACTGGTCACCAGACCCTTTTCAAAATACGTTTCTAAATGTTGATGCTCGACGGCCAGTCCTGGGATGGACCGGCTGGCGCGGAGTGCCTGAACAGCCGCACGGTAGCGCTTCAGTTGCAGGAGTCTTTCCGCCGCATTTTTTCTCAGGACCTGTTCCAGATTCGCCCGGGCACGTAACTGATCCGCTTTGGCAAACGCTTTTTCTCCGCGATTGCGGTTCCACAGCGGAAGCGGCACGGAAACCGTGACGCCGCCAAACCAGCGTGTTTCACCGCTATCCTGAGCTTCGGCGTCGACGCTGGGGCCGATTTTCAGATCGGGCCAGGCGTTCGATTGTGCAACGGCGACCTTCCATGCGGACAGCTGCTGCTCGGAACGTGCCAACTCCAGCGAGGCACTGGAGCGTGGGGCTGGCTCCATCGCGCTGGGCGACTGGGGCCACCGCGCCGGCTTCGGCAAATGGCGCGCAATCGTCCGGCCGGGAATCCCGGTTGCCGCTTCCAGCGACGCCATCATCCCGGCGCGTTCCTGAATCAGTGCAATCTGTTTGAGTGTGTACGCTTCCCGGGCCAACCTAAACGAGGATTGGGAAACTTCCTGCTCCGGTGTCCGTGTCGGCCGGGCATTGAGCGCAGCGAGGAGCTTGCTGAAGGTCGTGATGGTTTCCTCGGCCCGTTCCAACTCCAACCTGATCTGCCGGAGTCGATACAATGCGAACACGGTTTGCAGCGCTACGGCTTCTTGATTGCGCTTCACGGCAATGCCCGCTTGCTTGACCAGCGCCCTCGCCTGACCAATCCGGGCCCTCCGTTTGCCGCCGACTTCTACGGTGTGCAACAAAGCAGTCTCGCTGCTCCACCGAATTGCACCGGTGTTGTGCCCTCCCAGCACGCGGCCTTGGAGCTCCGGATTCGGTCGCTGTCGAGCGATCTGCACCAGTTGCGTGTCGCGCGCCGTCTCCGCCTGCGCGTGAATCACGTCGGGATGCCGGCCCAGCGCGCATTGGAGAATATCTTGGGCCGACACGATTGCATCGCAGGAATTCGCCCGCACATCCTGCGCGCCGCTCGCAACCAGCGTGGAGCTTGCAAAGAATAGGATCAAGATACGAAACGAATGACGTATCATCGCATCGTCCTTATTTTGTTCGTCGTCCGCACAGAGACACGACGGCTGCTACCGACACCGCAAGTGCCGTCAGGCGATCGGCGGCCGTTCGATCCGGGAAGGGAAACACTCGTCGTGGAGACCGCCGGGAGACATCTGGAAGTAACGCCTGTCCGAACGTGCCGGCGTCCGCAGGGTCACGGGTTGGGGAAGACTGGAGACGTGGAGGCTTCGGCACTGTAGGCAACAATCCGCACCGGCACACGATCCGGCCGCTTTATCGGCGCAACAGAAAGAACTTTCCAGCGACGCACCAGCCATGCCGAAAAAGAGCAGTATCGCAATGCAACGCAGACCGTTTCTGAACCACAACATTGACACCGCCATATAAGAAAAGTGCGGCGAAGTCCACGCTTACCACCGGAGGGCCTTAGAGACAGACTCCGCCCGCTGCGAATGTAACCTGCAACCTGGGCGACATTTGACGGTGGCCGAGCGCTTTCTCAGAATGGAAACCATTACGGCGTCGTAACCGACCGTATTGTAAGTCCTGCATAGCTGGCGCGGAACTTGCGTGTCTCAAGAGTGATGAAACCGCGACTGGACTGGTACCGCGGTTGGATCACCATCTGCGCAGTGACCCTCCTGTCCTGCCAGGGGGCCGCACCGGAAGTTGAGACTCCTCGGGCGGAATTGCCGCAGCCGGTGGAAAATCGCAACGCACCTGCCCATCAGCCGGAAGCCGAGCTGCCGCCACCAATACCGGACCCCGCGCTCCCAATCACCGTGCCCAGCGCCCCGAACACGCCGCTCAGCACGGTTGACCCTGCGACATTCTCGTCGCCGCTGCCCAGCGAACCACAGCCGACCGCGTCGCCGCTTATTCCACCGACGCCGCCCCCCCCGTCATCGCCGGACCCGCCCGTTGTATCTCCTGCCACTCCGCCCCCACCCGACAGTGTCCCCGCTCCGGTCACCGAAGCGGACGAGCGGCAAACGCTGTTGCACGCGCTGTTGCAACTGGATCGCCCGATCATCGTGGACACTCCGAAGCCAGTGCATGTCACAACGTTCGGCGCGATCCCCGATGACGGGATCGACGACACGGCGATGATCCAGCAGGCCATCGACACGGCGATCAAGCAAGGGGGGATCAATGCCACGAAAAAAATATCGGCCCAAGGGACGCCCGTCGTCTACTTTCCGCGCGGCGTTTATCAAATCTCCAAGCCACTGACGATTTCGTTGGGAGGCTACGCCCCATACCAGGTCTTGCGAGTGCTGGGCGATTGGGCCACGCTGCGGGTCACGTTACCGGTCAATGCCGCACCACTCACCTCGGTCCTCTCCGTCAACATCGCCGGCTTTCTCCAAGTCGAAGGGCTGATCTTGGATGCGAACGAGCAGGCGATCCACGGCCTCGAGACCTACAAATTCGGCGGTGGCCGAGTCAGCCGCATGGAACGCATGATCGTGATGCGCGCGCTCGGGGATGGCCTGGCGATCCGCACCAGCACCGGGCCGTATTTCGGGCGGATCGTGGCATTGGGCAATCGCGGACACGGGTGGCGACTGAGCGGGGACAACGGGCTGATCTGCGAACAGTGTGCGGCGGTGCATAACGGCGGCCACGGGTTCGCGATCTCCGGCGCAATGGAGCAGAATGTCCCCTTTTCCGGCGGATGCCATTTCTATGATGTCTGGTCGCATGGAAACCGGGGAGCCGGCGCGCTGCTCTCGGCACAACCGCTGGCCGGACACGATGCCGTCAGTCTGCGTGGTGGCCGCATCACGGAAAACAGCGGCGACGGTTTGTCGATCGATGCCGGCGAAGTCAACCTCACAGATCTGACGATTGCATCGACGCGTGAGGGCAGCACGGACACCGATGATCCGGCGGCGGCGCGCGCGATCCGTCTTTTCAGCGCGGCCAATGGGGCTTTCATCAGTCGAAATCGGATCGAGCCGGCTGAGGATCCTGGTTTCGCGGCGATCGCCGCCGTCACCGCCGTCAAACATTATTCGTTTCTGAAAAATACGATCGGCACCACGCCGCAGGAACCGCCGGTGCAATGGGTAGATGCGTCGCCGCCGCTCTCGCTGGAGCTGGCGACTGAACCGCCCCCAGCCGCTGATACCGTGCAAACGGCGTTGCTGACCCAAGTGGCAAAAGCCCCTCTCGCCGCCGCTTCGAGCCTCGCCACCCCGATCGACATTACCCTCCACGGTGCGGTTTCCGACGATGGGCTGGATGACGGCCCGGCGATCCAAGCCGCGTTGGACCTGGCTGGGCAGCGAGCGCAGCAGGGCCTCGCGACGACGGTATTTATTCCTCGCGGGATCTTTCATATCGGGACCACGCTGGTGCTATCTGGCACACCGTCGGGCGGTGGCGCGACATCCGGCTCGCCGGTCGGATCGGTGCGGATCATCAGCGATTGGGGCATATTGCGCCGATCGGCGCCGGTCGGTGCCGGCGGTACGGCACTGAGCGGGGCCAGCGTGTTACGAGTACAGAATGCGGCGGGGGTACAGATCGAACGAGTGCAGATCGACGCCACGACCAGTCCGATCGGGTTAGAGATCGTGGGGAGCCAGGAAATCACATTGCGGGGCGTGACAGTGCACGGCGCGATTTCAACCGGCGTGCGGGTCTTGGCAAGTCGGGATCTGACGATGGTCTCGAGCAGTAGCGATGCCGCCCAGACCGGCGTGGGATGGTGGTTTGAGGACACGGCCCATGTCATGGCACTCGCATTGCGGGCGATGAGCAATCGCGACGGCGTCGTCATCCGAGGCGCGGCGCTGGACCATACGACGGTCGGGCTCTGGGCAGAACTCAACACCGGAGATGCCGTGCGTATTGAAGCGACCGCGCGCGGCGTGCCGCAGGCGATCACGTTCCAGGAAGGCTGGTTCGAGGGAAACCAAGGCGATGGCGTGCGCAGCGACGCCGGATCAATCAGTGTCGAAGGTCTGCGGATGATTACGTACGATAGCAAGACGTCAACCCGCGGCCTCCGCATCGGCGCTGCGGCAATGCCGGTCCGATTGCTCGGCAATCGATTGAATGCGTCGGGCTTCGCCGGCAACTATTACGGCAACATCACGCTGCACCGCACGCTGAGTGTGCACGACGAGATCATCGGCAACTTCGGCGCGTACAACAGTGTCCCGTTGTTGATCGTGGAAGCAGCGCCGTAAACCGCTTTAGCCCGACCGCTGCGGATTGGCGGGGTGGTCTTTCCAGGTGATGCGGCGGGAGGCGTCGTCGACGCGGCGCATCGTGATGCACTGGTCGACCGGGCAGACGAGGCTGCAGAGGTTGCAGCCGACGCAGTGATCTTCTTTGATCTGCGGGATGCGACTCCCTTCCACTAAACGGATCGACTGATGCGCGCCGTCTTCGCACGCGCTGTAGCAAAGCTGACACCCGATGCAGGTCGCGGCGTTGATCTGCGCGATGACCTTGTAATGTAAATCGAGTGCCTCCCACGGACGGAGTTTCCGCGCGGCAATGCCGACTAGTTGCGTGGGGTCAGCGAAATCGTGCGTGTGCAGATATTGGGCGAAGCCGGCGCACAGGTCGGTGATGATCCGAAAGCCATAATGCATGACGGCCGTGCAGATTTGGACCGTGCTCGCGCCCATCAGGAAAAATTCGACTGCGTCGCGCCAGGTCTCGATCCCGCCGATCCCGGAGATCGGCAAATGGAAATCGGGATGATTCACGAGCTCCGAAACCATGTTGAGCGCGATCGGCTTGACCGCCGGGCCACAATAGCCGCCGTGGCTGGATTCCCCGTTCACGATCGGATTTGGTTCCATCGTGTCGAGATTCACGCCGGTGACGGAATTGATCGTGTTGATCAGCGAGACGGCATTGGCGCCGCCGCGTTGCGCGGCCAAGCCGGCGGCCGTGATGCTGGTGATATTCGGCGTCAACTTCACGATCACCGGCTTGGTGGCCTTTTCCATCACCCAGCTGGTGATCTTTTCGATCACGTCGGGATTCTGCCCCACCGCCGCACCCATGCCGCGTTCGCACATGCCGTGCGGGCAGCCGTAATTCAGCTCGAAGCCGTCGACGCCGGCGTCTTCACAACGCGCGATCAGGTCGTGCCACTCGGCCTTGCTCTCCACCATTAATGACGCAATTAGTGCATGCTGCGGAAATTCGCGCTTCACGGCCGCCATTTCGGCCAAGTTCACGTCGATCGGGCGATCGGTAATCAGTTCGATATTGTTCAATCCCATGATGCGCCGATCCCGATAATGGATCGCGCCATAGCGGCTCGAAACGTTCACAATCGGTTGCCCGAGCGTCTTCCAGACCGCCCCGCCCCACCCGGCGCGAAACGCATTCGCGACTTGGTAGCCGGTGTTGGTCGGCGGTGCCGACGCGAGCCAAAAAGGATTGGGAGCAGTAATGCCGGCGAAGTTGCAATGCAGATCCGTCATGACGACCTCAGATTTTCGTGTGTTTGAGAAAACGATCGATACCGCGCGCGGCGTCGCGACCGTGGGCGACGGCGTTGACGACTTCTTTGCCGCCGTTCACACAATCGCCGCCGGCAAAGTATTGTGGGCGGCTGGCCTGGAAGTCGGCGTTCACCAAGACTTTATCGCGCTCGAGTGCCAAATCGAGCGCGGCAAACAGTTCCCGCTGCTTTTCCTGTCCGGTCGCGCAAATGACTTGATCGCATGCCGTGACGAATTCCGAACCGGCCACTGCGTGGACCGCGCTCGCGCGCCCGTGGCCGTCGATCGTATTGCGCACCCAACGCACGCCCGTGACACAGTCGGTGCCGAGGATCGCGACCGGCGAGGTCAGGTACTCGAAACGAACGCCGTGCCGTTGCGCCAATTCCACTTCGAATGTATAGGCGCTTTGGTCAGCTGCAGTGCGTCGATACGCCAGCTGCACCTCGGCGCCGAGCTTGGCCGCTTCAACTGCGGCGTCAATCGCGGTATTGCCGGCGCCGATCACGACGACGCGCCGCCCCACCGCGATGCGCTGGGCCTGTTCGCGCAGCCGATAGATGAATTCCGCCGCGCCGACGACGCCGGGCAGCGTCTCGCCGGGGATGCCTAAACGGCGCGAGGCGCTTAAGCCGATACCTAAGAAGATAGCAGCGAAGTCCAATTCCAGGGTGGCGATCGCGGCGGCAGTGAGACGGGTGTTGGTGCGGATCTCGAAACCGATCTGCGCCAGATACGCGACTTCCGCGCGGGATTCCTCGTTGGAATATTTGTACGGCGCGACGCCGTAAGCGTTGAGTCCGCCGGCCTCCGCGCTCGCTTCAAACACGACCGGTTCATAGCCCAACACGCAGAGTTCATGCGCGCACGCCAGTCCCGCCGGCCCCCCGCCGACGATGGCGACGCGCTGACCGGTCGGCCGCCCTTTAGTAAAGAAACGCGTTTGCTGCGTGATCGCCAGATTGGTGGCATAGCCTTGCAAACGGCCAATCTCGATCGGTTGTCGATTGAGTGCGTTGTAGACGCATGCGCCTTCGCAGAGCACTTCGGTCGGACAGACATCGGCACACGAGCGACCCAAGATGTTTTGAGTGAAGATCGTCTTCGCCGCGTTCATCGCATCGCCGCTCATGATTTGGCGTATAAACATCGGGATATCGATACCGGTGGGACAGGCCTGCACGCAGGGGGCATCGTGGCAAAAGAGACAACGCGACGCCTCAAAATGCGCGGCACGCGCGCTCAGGCGCGGTTTCTGCTTGGCAAAGGCCGCCTGCAAGACATCGTCGGGCGGGATCGACAACAAGGTAGCGTCAGACATGGGCCGCAACCAATCATGAATGCGGGGCAAATGCAATTGGGTTCGCCGCAGCGTTCGCACTCACGCCGCGGCGGCATCCCAACGACCACGTTTCGCCACGATCCGCGGGAGATCCCCCCGACAACGGCGCAACAACGCGTGTCCTTCCTCGGCGTGGCGGCTGTCATCGGGCACGGCGAGTGGCGCAAACGGCGGCGCTGCGGCATCTCGCGCGGCCAATTCCGTGGCCGATCCGAACAGCGCCCAATAGCAACCGCGCTGGACATACGCGGTCACAACGTCGAGCCGATAGCGGGCCACCTCTTCCGCCAGGGCAAGCGACGCGGACACGACGCCGCGCAACCAACTTCGCTCGGCCGCGGAAAGCCCATCTTCCGGCGCTGCGAGACGCGAACAGGCGGCGTCGGCCAACAGTTCGTGCGACAGCATGAAACAGTCCCAAATAAAAATACCTTGGTGGGACGAGCCATCGATCAACGCATCGGCCGGTCGCGGCGCAGTGCCGTTGCGGACCGTCTCCCGCGCCACAAATCGCGCCACGTCGGCGCGAAATCCGCTGATGCTGCTTTCCAACGCCGCCGCGGCGGCCTGCAGCGCATCGAGCGCGCGCGGATGATCCAATGCGAGCAGCAGCAGGCCACTCGCGACCGCGCGCGTCCCTTCGCGAAACCCGATCCGTCCACGGTGCCGAGCCATCCAACTGGTCTCCGGAACGGTCCGGAGATGGGCATCCGTCAAGCGATCCCGCAACGCATAATTCCCATCGCGATCCGCACAGGCCACGGCCACGCGCGTCCAATTATCCCACCGCCGCCACGGCCATACGTGGTGCGGGAGGACCAAACAGCGCGCGGCCAGCGACCAGAGGCCGCGCAGCGGAGCGGCGGCCTCCGCCGACAGCGAGCGAACGAGGGGCCGCGTGCTCGACGCAGTCGATCCCACATTCCCCGCAACTGGCGGCGCATAGTGCCGCAGATCGAGGACCTGCGGCTCGATGTCAAAATAATTCAAGCGCGCTCGCACTTCCGTGCCGCTATGCTGCGGGAAGTGCCGATGCGCCTCGCCCGGTCGCGGTCCGCGATACAGTAATGGTGATGTCGCTCGCATTTACTCTCTCTATCGACGACACGAGGAAAAAAGTTGCGTGCAGGATGCTCACGCCGGACGCGCAATGCGGTCCGGATCGGGCGCGAGTGGCACTTGGAGCGCCGCCCACGCGGCTTCGCACAACTCGCGAATGCCGGCGCCGGTCGCGGCGGAGATGACCATCACGCGATGCCCGGCGGCGATGAGCGCGAGTTGCACCTCCGCCATCGCGGCCACGACCTCGGGGCGATCCGCTTTCGTGAGGACAATCACTTCGGGGCGTTCGAGCAGCGCCGGACTGAAGGCCTCCAGTTCGCGGCGGATCGCGGCGTAGCTGGCCAGCGGATCGGGGTGGGTGGGGTCGCAGGCATCAATCAGGTGCAACAAGATGCGGGTCCGTTCGATATGGCGTAGGAACTGGATGCCGAGCCCCACGCCGGTATGCGCACCTTCGATCAGGCCGGGGATATCGACTGCGGTGAACGACCGATCGTGGCCCACGTAGACCACGCCGAGTTGCGGCACGAGGGTGGTGAACGGATAGTCGGCGATCTTGGGACGCGCACGGGAAATTGCGGCCAGCAGCGTCGATTTGCCGGCGTTGGGGAGACCGATCAGGCCAACGCTGGCGAGCAGTTTCAGTTCCAATCGCAGACGCCGCGATTCGCCCGGCAGTCCTGGATCGGCGCGTTCCGGCGTCTGGTGCGTCGCCGTGGCAAAATGGCAGTTGCCCCATCCGCCCTTCCCGCCGCGGGCAATGATCATTTCTTGGCCATGTGCGACCAGATCGACCAACAACGCGCCGGATTCGGCGTCGCACAGCATCGTCCCGACCGGGAGACGGATCAGGACATCGTCCCCCGCAGCGCCGTATTGCTCCTTGCCGCGCCCGTGTTCCCCGCGCCCCGCACGAAATTGGCGACGAAAATGGACATCGAGCAACGTCTGCAGGCCTTCGTCGGCCCGCACGATGACATGCCCGCCCCGTCCGCCGTCACCGCCGTTCGGGCCACCACGCGGGACGTACTTCTCGCGACGAAAACTGCGACACCCGTTGCCGCCGTCGCCCGCAAAGACTTCAATTTCCGCTTCATCAATGAAATGCATGGGGAGGGAATACTGGGCCTTGGGAAGGGAAAACTAGTTCGCGAGTTGGGCCGTGATCGCGGGCACGATACGGACCCAGCGACGATTGGCCCGTTCGAAATATTCGACGCGACCGGGGACCTTCGCGAACAACGTCCAGTCGCGGCCGACGCCGACATTGAGGCCCGGGTGAATTTTGGTGCCGCATTGGCGCACCAGGATGGAGCCGCCGGTCACGACTTCGCCGCCGTAGCGCTTCACGCCGCGACGTTGACCGTTACTGTCCCGCCCGTTCCTAGATGACCCGCCCGATTTTTTGTGCGCCATAACAGTCCCTTTTCACTACCCGGCAATCTTCGTGATCCGCACTTCGGTGAATTGCTGCCGATGCCCTCGCCGCTTCTGATACCCTTTCCGCTTCTTCTTCTTGAACACCAGGATCTTCTTCGCTTTGCCTTGCTGGAGGATTTCGGCCTCGACCGTGGCCCCGGCAACTTGCGGGGTGCCGATCTTCGGGTCACTGCCATTGCCGCCGATCATCAGGACCTGGTCGAACGTGAGCGTTTGGCCTGCCTCGCCGGTCACTTTCTCGAATCGGCAGCGATCCCCTTCCGCGACCCGATACTGTTTCCCACCTGTGGCAATGACTGCGTACATAATGACCTCAAAGGTTGTAGGGGAGCGCTGCTATCGTGAATCCGGTGGGGTTGTCAAGGACCGCGTCATTAGACGTTGACAGGCCGGGTGCGGCGTGATGATGACCGTCCCATTGATCGGGGGATCGTATGCGCGTGCGGCTCGGGACAAAGGTCTTGGGACGGCGAGTCCCCTCTTCCCCTCGGCAACGGCGGTTGTGCCCGGCTGCGAGCGGTGCCCGCATTGGACCATGCTCAAACCCACGGCCAGATTCCTCCACGGATTTTTCCTTACTGACATCACCGTCCCAGCCCATCGCCCGACGTTGGAGTGCGAACTTTTCCGTCTATCCGTTGGGGATTGAGGCATGGGGCGGTGCGACGGGACTGACCGACACCGGCTGGATCGCATTGGGCGTTGGGGCTGCGGTGGCTGTCGGTGTCGCCGTGGCAGTGATCCATCGCTGGCGGCAACGCACGTCACCCGCAGACGACACACCGCGCCCGCCGACGTCGCCCACGGAACGGGCCCATGCGGCGATGCGCGACATCCTGAGCAGCGATTTCCATCGCACCAATCGGGGACGTATCGCGATGCGCGCAGTGATCGACGCATTACCACCCGCAGGGCGACAGCAACTGGCGATCGACTTGCTGGAGCGCCATTATTTCCCCAGCACCGATGTGGCTCGCCAATTGGCCTGGGTGCTGCGCGACCTCATCGGGACGCCGCCCGATTGGCGAAAGCGTCTCATCGCCTTGGTGCCGCCTGCCCTGATCTCTGTTGCCAGCGTTCCAACAGCCATCCGAGAAGAATTTGCGCTGCAGGTCGCCGAGCTGCGTACGTCCGTGGTGCGCTCGCTCCGGTGGACTGCGGAGACTCCGGAATCGCCTCGCGTGGGAGACAACTTGGCCCAAGCGACGGCGATCGACTATTTAGTGCGCTCATTAGAACGCCTCCGCGAGCTGTTGCGCACGCTCGATTCCGCAGTAGCCGTCCCACTCTTCCCCGCCTGTCGCGCGCAAACGGGCAATCTGGTGCAGCGACTGCTCTATGCCGTAATGACTGCCACGCTGCTCCCGGCACTCCCCGCGCGAGAACGGTTAGGCGCCGTATTGCCGTTGCTCGATACCTGGATCGCCGGCGACGCGGTGATGGGACGCGAATTGCGGCCGGTACTAGACCTCTTTCACGGCGGCGAGGCATTGACTGTCGTCCGGCGACTGCAACCGGGCTTGCACGGACCGGAGGTGCTCGGCGTGGCGCAGGCGATCGTGCAGCTGTTGCCACGGCTCCGTCCTGGCAAACGGCATGGCCCGGGGCTGCACGTCTTGACCACATTGTTCCAAATCGATGCGCGGGCGCTGGTGCCAAGCCACTTGCTCGCACTGGGCGCCGCGATCCCGAATGAATCTTTGCCGCTGTTGGTCGATGAAATGACGGCACTGTTGGGCCCACAGACCCTCTCCCGGTTGTTACCGTTGCTGGAACAATGTTGGCCGCGCGTGAAGCCCAGCCAACGGGGGCCGATCCTGCAGCGACTCGCGGGCATTGCGAGTGAGGCAGGGCTGCGGACGACGCGCGCCAGACAGGAACTGCCGGAGAACGCAATCCTTGCCGTATTCGGCCTCGGCGCGCAGGCACCTGAACCGCCGCCGCTCACCGATGCAGATCGGATCGCACGGCTGTTGGGCCAGAGTTCGGCACAAGATGCGCGGATGTTTTTCTTGCGGCTGATCCGGCAGCGCCAGAAACGACCGTCCGGATTCTTACGGGAGCAGTTCGAAGACCAATGTCGCCTGTTTGCGCAATTTCTCAAACGCCATGAACGGATGGAAGTCACCGCCCAGTTTGTCGAGCAATACGGATTGGATCAATTGCCGTTGCCAATCGTCGCAATGCTATTGGCGCGGGTCAGCGCCCCAGTGTTCCTCGACTTCGCAACCGCGCGCACCGACCGCGCGCTGTTGGTCGTTGCGCGTTACGCCCACGCCGGACTCCCGTGGGAGACGTGGTGTTGGGCGCAGTACGGCCAGGCCGGATGGAGCGAGACCTTCTTGGCACGCGCAGGAAAGGCGGTCGAGGGCTATCGGCGCGGTGCGGCACTGCGCAACATCGGCGATGCGACAGAACAGCGTTGGGCCTACGCAGCGCTCGGCCAACCGAAAGGACTCAGTTTCGAGCAATTCGTGCAGGGCCTCCGCCAGGAACTGCCGCCGTCGTCGTTCTTCCCCGCTTCTTTCCAGCTGCGGGTCCCGGAAGTCGCTTCCTGTTGGGCGCAAATCGACCGCGCGGAGTTGCTCCGCAATATCCGCGAGGCCTGCGGCTGGATCGATGCGGCCGCCACCGCGGCGGATTTTTATACCGCCACTCAGCAGCTGTGCCAAAACGATTCAGGATTGCGCGACCGACTCGGACCACGCCCGTCGCAACGAACACTCGACACCTGGATCGCACAACAGGCCGGAGCGCTGTGGGCTGACCCCGCGCTGCGCACGCGGACCGGCGTGGCGGAATGGCTGCGCTTGGCGTTGGTCCGAAACGCCTGGAGCGACGCACAGTCCGCCGGATTACGCGAAACGATCGGACCGCTGCGGACTCAGCTTCCACGGCTCGGCACGCAGGCGTGGCTCGCCGGCGCGCGGGCACTGGAAGAATTGTTGCGCGATCGGCTCGCCGACGCGGCGCAACGCTGCGGCATCACACTCCCGACCGCGACCGACGACGCGGCGAACGCGCTCGCCGCGATCGTGCGCGTGCAGCAAGCGCTGGCGCACCAGCTACAACAGGGCGACGCCACGATCGTGCGCACTGTCGCCGTGGAATGCGTCCCATCACGCAGTCAGGCGGATCGTTTTCTCCACTTCGTGGCAGACGATTGCACGCGCAGCGCAGCAATTGATTCGCCCGATTTTCAAATGATGCGGATGGTCACCGAACAGCGTTTCGTCGGCCCGCTGTACTTCGAACGCGTACACATTGTCGGCACGTCGCTGACCGTACTCGTGATCGCGCTGGAACCACGGCCAGAATGGTCGATCGATTACGCCGCTTTCTTGGCCGAGATCGAGCGCCAGCTGCCGCCGGCCGCCGAGCAGGCCGGATTCGGCGCCGTGCTGTTGATGAATAATGCCAGTCTGCAAAGCAATCGCGTCGACCTGATCGACGCCATCGGGCGCCGCGATTATCCAGCACTCACGCTGCCGGCACGATTTGGACGCGTCTCAATTTTTCATTCGGGATTTCACTTCCCGCCGCATCGTGGTGTCGCTCCGGAAAACCAAGCAACGGTTTCGTTCCTCGTGCTGTGGCAGCACGCGGCCGCCGCCGATGAATTAGCACGCGTCGCGATCGCCAGCGATGAACCGGACGGGCGCATGCGATGGCCGATCCTCGCAGCAGAATTGGAAGCGGCAGAATTTGCGGCCGGACAGGACGCGATCGATCACGAGGAACCGCCGGCCCGCCCACGCGAACGGGCGGAGCGCCGACCGTTTCGCCCGCAGCCTGCAGCACGTCCCGAGCCGCCCGCCGTACAACCTGTTGCGCCGCAAGATGCAGCAGAAGAGGAAATCGAATTCGTGTTGGACTTCGACAATGCAGCGGCGGATGACAT
Source organism: Deltaproteobacteria bacterium (assembly GCA_016210045.1). Classification (NCBI taxonomy): domain Bacteria; kingdom Pseudomonadati; phylum Myxococcota; class Myxococcia; species Deltaproteobacteria bacterium. The sequence goes on from JACQUX010000018.1 coordinate 24,765, forward strand.
CGCCGCAACCCCACCGCTGACCGTAGAACTCCACGCGCCCGCGCCCATCGCGGAGGCGCCAGTCATATGGCCTCGCGGCCAACCGCGTCCGGTTGTCGTGCAAAATGAAATGAACGGCTACGATCGCGCTGCGGCGCAGGCGATGTTGGCGCAACTTGCCCACCAGGTCCCGGCGGAATTGCAACAGGCGCTGCTGACTGCCCCACGCGACTGGTGGCCTATGATGGCAGCCGCCATGGCCGAAGCCGGTCTCGCCGCGGACGCCATGATGGCCAATGGCGGCGCGTTCCCCGGTGCGGCCGAACCGCAACACCATCCGCAGCTGGAGCAACGGCGCTTCCCTCCGGTCGTGGAAGGCACGCTCGTATTACAGAACCGTCCGCTGATGGCGATCTTGCTGAACCGCCGTGTCACGCGACTCGATCGCGGCTGGGTCGAGCCGACGCTCGACGGCAAGACGCACGTGATCGATGTGGAGCGCGGCTGGGGCGCACTGCCGGAGACTGGCACCGAAGTGACGCCGCAAGATTTGTTCGACTTCTACAACGTGGTCTTCTATCAAGCGCGCCACTGCCACGCCTTTCTGCTTGTGCTGCAACGCTGCGGCGCCAACGTGATGCCACTCGGCGGAATCATCGCGGAACTCGACGCGGCACTCACCGCAAGTCTGGAAGCCTTGCTGCGGGGCAACAGCGAGGAGGCATTGCAAATCCTGCAAGGCGTAGACGCCACCATGAGCCACTTCCGCGCGGTGATGCGGACGATCGCAAACACCGTCAACATCGAAGTCGATCCGATCACCGGCTGGATCTATCCTCTACACCCCCGCCACGCCGAACTGCGGCCGCCGGAACTGAATGCGTAGCGCACATCTTATAAAACAAGATTACCGAGCAACCGGCCGCAGTGCGGGCTCGTTTTCCACACGCCGCACGTCGGCCACGGCGGCCAGCGGCGCTGCGGCGCGCGAGGCTTGGCGGACGACGCTTAAGTCCGGATCGAAGCAGCTGCGACAGCGGGCTTCGTAGATTTCTCCGGCGCCGACAACCACTTGCGATTCCTCGGCCGTAAGCCGTTGCGACTTGGTGGCCAGCCCGCCGCAAGCCATACAGATCGCTTGTTGCTTGGCGACGAAATCGGCGACGGCCAGCAATTGCGGCATCGGCCCGAACGGACGGCCGCGATAGTCTTGATCAAGTCCGGCGCAAATCACCCGCACACCACGATCCGCCATCTTCTGCGCGACATCGACAATCGCGTCGTCGAAAAATTGGACTTCATCGATCGCGACGACGCGGGTTTGATCGCGTACCAGTTCAATGATGCCACTCGACGTCGGCATATTCTGACATTCAAACTGTTGCGCGGCATGCGACGTGATAAAGTCCATTGCATAGCGCGTATCGGCGGCGTGTTTGAAGATCTGCACCCGCTGTTTGGCGATCAGCGCGAGCCGCACGCGGCGGATCATCTCTTCGGTCTTGCCGCTGAACATCGGGCCACAGATGACCTCGATCCACCCACTGGAACGACCTTGAAAGAAATGCATGTCTCCCCCAATGCGTTACAGGCCGTGACTCGGCGTCCACCAGGCGGCGGCACCCTTTTTTTGATCCATTGCGGCGAGCACTTCAATCGCGGCCAGACCGGTTTCGATGCAACGCTGTTCGGCCAGCTGCATCGTCGCATCGTCGATGAATTGATTGAGATGACGATTCGCGTAGACCGCGCAGACCGCGCCGGCCCGCGCGTTGATGATCGAGCCTAACGTGAACAGTGCCGACGCCTCCATTTCGAAATTCGCGACACCCATCGATTCCAATTTGGCGGGCAGTTCCGGATCGCGGACTGGAAAGCCAGGAACCTTGCGGGCCTGACAGGCGTAGAATCCCGGCGCCGTCGCAGTAATCCCGAGGTGATGTGGGAATCCGCACCGCGCCGCCGCCTCGATCAATGCTACGACCGCCTCGTGGTGCGCCACGGCCGGATAGCCATCGACGACATAGAAGGAGGTCGTGTTTTCCAACCGCACAGCGCCCGTCGAAATCACCAATTCCGCCAGCTCAATGCCTTGGCGAATCGCTCCGCACGACCCGATCCGCAACAACGTCGGACGCTGCACGATTTGCGAAAGCTCCACGACGGCGATCTCGGTGTTATCGGGCCCCATGCCGGTCGCCATCACCGTGAGCGGAATGCCGCGATACATCCCGGTGATCGTGACATATTCGCGATGCGTGATGGGCGCTCGCGCCTGATCGAAGTATTTCGCCACGCGATGCACGCGCGCCGGATCGCCGCACAGCAAGATGTACGGCGCGACATCACCCGGACCGCATCCGATGTGATATTGCCGTCCGGTCGCTGTCTTCACCACCTCGGCCGATTCATACGTCGCCATGACAGCCTCAATAAATTTTCATCCGCTTCACGCGCAAGCCGTGGCCGGTGCGGCAACAGTCGTAACCGACTTTCGCGCCGACGCGGATATATTCGCGTCGTCCCTTCTGTCCCAACAAATCGACTTCATCGATATGAAAGAACAGTTCCCGCCCGCGCAGGTCTCGGACAAAGCCGTACGACAGATGCGGGAAGAATTTGACGATCTCGCCCTTGGAAAAGAGGTCTTGCTGGGGGTCGACGACCGGCGCCGCGACGCTGCCGGCACCACGTTGCGCGCCAGCCGGGATCGGCATGGTATTCGGCGCCCAGGCATGCACCGGCCGGTCGTTCGCTTCGATGGTTGCGACGGCAACGTTCATGGGCGCGGCGTGTAGCATGTCATACCACCGCGACAAAGGAGATTTTTAGATGACTCCATGCCGCTTCCCGACCTTAGTAAATGCGGCGATCGCCTGATCGACTTGCGCTGGCGTATGGGCGGCAGAGAGTTGCACACGGATGCGCGCAGCGCCTTTTGGCACGACCGGATACGAAAAGCCGATCACGTAGATCCCCTCGGCCAACAAGTCGCGGGCCACGTCGACGGCCAACTTCGCCTCGCCGAGCATGATCGGGACGATCGGGTGTTCGCCCGGACGGATCTGAAAACCGGCGTCGGTCATCGCGGTCCGGAATCGACGCGTGTTCTCGTGCAGCTGCAAGCGCAGCGTATCCGCGCCGGTCAAGAGTTCCAGCACGGCGAGCGAGACGGCCGTGACGACCGGTGCCAGGCTGTTGGAGAAGAGATACGGTCGTGACCGATTGCGGAGCAAATCGATGACCGGCCGGCGCGAGGTTGTGAAGCCGCCAGTGGCCCCACCCAACGCCTTGCCGAGCGTGGAGGTCAGGATATCGACCCGTCCTTCCACGCCGCAAAATGCGGGCGTCCCACGTCCGCCGGGACCGAAGAATCCGGTCGCGTGCGAGTCGTCGACCATTACTGCGGCCTCGAAACGCTCGGCGACCGCGCAGATCTCAGCGAGCTTCGCGATGTCGCCATCCATCGAAAAGACGCCGTCGGTTGCGACCAAGATCGCGCGCGCCCCGGCAGTGCGCGCCGCGCGGAGCTGTGCCTCGAGGTCATTCAGATCGGCGTGCGCGTAACGGAAGCGCTGCGCCTTGCAGAGCCGGATGCCGTCGATGATCGACGCGTGATTGAGCGCGTCGCTGACGATCGCATCCGCTTCGCCGAGCAACGTTTCGAAGAGTCCGCCGTTGGCGTCGAAACAGGAGGAGTAGAGGATCGCGTCGTCCATCCGCAAAAACGCGCTGATCCGCTGTTCCAGTTGTTGATGCTGCGTCTGCGTCCCGCAAATGAAGCGGACCGACGCCATGCCGTAACCCCATTCGCGCAACGCGCGCTCGCCGGCCGCGAGCAATTGCGGATGATCGGCCAGGCCTAAGTAATTGTTGGCGCAGAAATTCACGACCTCGCGGCCGCCGACGCGAATGGCGTTCCGTTGCGGCGATTCGATCGCGCGTTCTTCCTTCCAGAGTCCAGCTTCGCGAATGGTGTGGAGTTCGGTCTCGATGATCGACAAGAGTGGATTCAACATAACAGCTCCGATCGTGTCATGGTCGCAGCACGATTTTTCCGGCCCGCGCCTCGCCGTTCAGCAATTGCATCGCGTCGTCGATCTTGGCCATCGGGAATTGGTGCGTGATCACCGGCGTCAAGTCGATCCGGCCGGAACAGAGCAGATTTTGCACTTGGACCCAGGTCTCGAACATCTTGCGCCCGTTAATGGCCTTGATCGTGATCCCTTTGAAGATCATTTCATTCGCGAAGTCGATCGGCACCGGCTGCGCCGGCAGACCGAACGCGACAAACGTCCCGCCCTTGCGAACGACCTTGAACCCTTGATGGATCGCCGGCGCCGCGCCGCTCATTTCCAACACCACGTCCACGCCCAGCCCGCCGGTGCGCGACAGGATCTCTTCCACCGGATCCGTTTCCCGCGCATGAAATACGAAGTCGGGTTGGTAATGGCGGAGCAAGTCCATCCGATACGCCTGCATCCCAACACAAAAAATCTGCGTGGCGCCGAAGGCGCGCGCGACGGCCGTGGCGAAGATCCCGGTCGGGCCGTCGCCGAAAATCGCGACTCGTTTTCCCATCACGTTCGCTTCGGTCACCGTATAGACCGAGTTGCCGAACGGCTCTTGCAGCGTCGCGAATTCCCACGGCAAGGCCGGATCGGTCTTCACCGCGCAGACCTCGGGGATCGCCACGTATTCCGCGAAACAGCCGGGACGGTCGACGCCGAGAATTTCAAGATGTTGGCAGATATGCATCTCGCCGGTGCGGCACTGAAAGCACTCGAGGCACGGGATGTGCGACTCTGCGGCGACGTGATCGCCGACCCGGATCCGTTCCACTTGCGCGCCGACCGCGACCACTTCGCCGGCGAATTCGTGCCCGAACACTAGCGGGGTCTTTAAGCGCCCTGCGGCCCAGTCGGTCCATTTATAGATGTGGAGATCGGTGCCGCAAAACGAGGCCGCGTGGACACGGCAGAGGACCAAATGTGACGTGACTTCGGGGAGCGGGACATCGGTGTACGTGGCACCGGGCGCGGGCCGCTCCTTCACGAGCGCCTTCATCATGGTGGCCATATGGCGCCCTTCCAACCACGCGCCGCCGCGAGCGGCAAGGGGAAAGTGGTATTTATCGGCCTTGACACCGGAACACACGGCTCACTACAATGGCCATAGATGTGGACACTCAGATTATCGCGGCAGGCGGCGCAATTTTTCGAATCCTTGACCGGGAAACATAAGACCCAGATGGCGCATGCATTCGACCGCCTCACGACGGACCCACACCTCGGCAAGACACTGCGCGGAGAATTGAAAGGGTATTGGTCATATCGCGTCGGAGTGTATCGGATCATTTATGTGATCCGCCATACGGAAATTGTGATTGAGGTCCTTCGGGTGCAACATCGTCGCGACGTGTATGAACGATTTCAAGGATAACCCTATGGCACAACTCCTCCCGATTACGAAGGCCAAGCAACGTTTCCTGGAGCTGGCGCGGCGCAACCAAGAGCTCGGGGAATCTTTTATTATCCTGAAAGACGGCGAACCGGTCAGCGCGCTGCTCCCCTTCGAGGAATATGAAGCCCTGCTGGAAACGCTCGATATCCTGGCAACGGAGCCGGGCATCGTCAGACACTTGAAACGAGCGGAGCGAGAAATTGCGGCCGGTCGCAGCGTGGTGTGGAAGCCTCAACGGAAGCGGTAACACTCACGGCAACAATTCGTGCGGTTGCAGCAAATCGCGCACGCCGTGCCGCAACTGTACTTCACTAAAGCGCTCTTCCCACCGATAACGATCGCCTTGCACCGCGCGCCAATACGGACGCCCGGCTCCACGCCACGCGTCGTAGACGATTCCACGTTCCAGCGACGCGCCGCGGGCGGTGAGGACGAGTCCGTTGTTCTCCGTCGCCTTGCCGGGACTCGCCACGCCCCAACTCCGCGCGAAGTGGCACCACGGCAGCCCTTGCACTGCGGTCGCGAGCGCCTGCGTCCAGTGATAGCAATAGCCGAGTTTCCGCGCGCCGGTGTGCATCAAGAAGTTGTTCCAGAGCGGCGAGCCGACCATCCGAAATTCACCGGCGCGGCGGCGCGTTTCCGCGACCAGCGCTGTCGAGATCGCCTGCGCCTCAGCCTCGACGCTCGGTTCAGAACCCCGGAGCGGATCCTCAGTCCGCGCTAATGCAACGAGCGCATCGCGCAGCTGCACGCCCGCCTCCAAGTCCGCCACGTCGCGGGAACGCTCCACGCAGGCCCTCCACGTAGCGCGATGCGCGCGCCCCACCGACGCGTGCCCGCGCCGACTCCGCGTGGCAAACGACGCCCGCAACGACGCCGGGAGCTGTTGCACACACTGTTGCAGCGCCGCCTGCGCCGCGGGCAGCCCCGCCTCGGGCGTATCGGCCCACGCCGGAGACAGCGCGAGCAGCAGCACGAGACCACAACAATGGCGGTAATAGCGACAACGGCCCATGCAGGCGCTCTAATGAAATCAAGGGATGGCGGTCAAGCCCCGGCGACACAACCCCCCTCCAACAACTGCATCGCAGGGGGACAGGTACCGTCGGATGCCCAATTGGCGCGTATCCGACGGTACCTGTCCCCCTGCGATGATCATTTAGCGTGCGGGGCGCGTTTCGGTGGGAGTCGGCTCCGAAGCTGGGGATGGTGCCGCAGCCGGTTCGGTCGCTGGGGCGGTGGTGCGCGTGGACGTGGAGGTCATAGCCGGGGCCGGGGGCTCCGCGCCGGTCGAGGCACGGGCGGGGATCCAGGTCAGCAGGCTCGGTTGTCCTTCGGTGCCGCGCGTGAGCAGCAGGAGATCGAAACCATCGGCCGCAGGCATGGATCCGATGCGCTCCCACGGGCCGGCGGTCTCGAGGAGCCGAATCGCGTCGCGTTCGACGAGCTGCATGGTGCGGGTGTCGAACAGATGGAGTTGGAATGCGTGGGCCAGCAATAGGAAGGGGGCCCCCTGCTCGCCGCTCCCACGCGTCACCTGCTCGGGCACGAACGGCAATTGTTGCACGACGGCGTCCGCCACCATTACGCGCGCGGTCCGATCGATCGCCAACGTGCGATCATCCGCAGTCCGCCCTTGGTACGCGAACTCCTCTTCCGGTGCGATAGCCGCCCGATTCCGCTGCGCAATGGTGCGCGCGGCGATCGACACCACCGGCACGGGGCATGGCGGCTCTCCTTGGGTGGCCGTAGCTACCGCGTCGGCGTTTGTCCCCGATCGCGGCACCATCACGTGGCGGAGCTCCGCCAACTCCTCAGACGCCAATGTGTACGTCGGGATGGAGGCACCGGCGCTCGCGGTTCGGCTGGTCGTCACCAAACTCAGTGGCGTCGCTAACGTGCAGACGCCCACTTGCCGCGCCATCGGGTCGAGCACGGCGACACGATGCACCGCCTGCTCGCCGAGCGGCACCACCACCACGGGGGATCCTGCTTGAACCCACGCGATCGCTGCAGCGGGGGCGCTGAGTTGCCATTGCTGCGCGCGTTCGCAGTCCACCGCGCTGGAGCGGCACTCTGCTAACTGTTGCGGCACACTCGCCACCGTGACGGCCTCGGTCACGGCATCGCCGTTCGGGATCAGGTCCGGCAAGGTCGGGAGCGGCGTCGGCAACCGCATTGCGGCGGCAGCGGTCAGATCGGTCGGTGCAGAGACGCGCGCCGGGATCTCGGACGTTGGTCGAGTTGCAACGACTGGTTCGGATGGGGTGCGCTCTCGCGCGGTCTCACTCGAGGTCGGCACGCGGATCGGCGCATCAGGCGTCGCGACCACCGGTGCGACAACACGATTGGGCTCTTCAACATTCGGCAGCGGCGCGGCCGGGAGCGACACCGGCCGGGGGACAACGATCGGTTCCGTGGGTAAGCGTGCCGCCGGTTGATCCACGACGCGGGCCGCGGGTGATGACGCCTCCGCAGTCGACGCCGCAGCGGCCGGTACGGAAGAGAGCGGTCGCAGCGAGCCGAATTGCATCGGCACCACAGCCACGGGTGCGTCGCGCGTCGTTTCCGGCGCACTCGCCTCCCCCGTCGGCGCACTCGCAACGAGCGTCCCCTCTGATTCCGGCGACGCGCCTCCTTCATTCCGACCACGCTCGCCCCGCGATAGCGGCTCAGACCGAGAAACCGGCGGCCCACTCGGTGACGCCATCGGACTCGTGGGCGAAACCGTCCGCATGGCGGGCAGACTCGCCGGCGGTGCGCTCGCAGCCGCAGTAACAGGCGACGGCAACGGCGGCGCGACTGCGACTTCGGCGCCCGCATCGCTTCCCGGTCCATCCAGATTCGGACTACCGGTCAGCGCATCGAGCCCTAAAATATCTGCCATCGAATCCGCACCGGGCATCCCCGGAGGCGGAACGGAATCGATCGCCACCGACGGCGGTGCAGCCACTTGGGGGGTACGGACCGGCGACGGCGGCGTCACCGGGAGAACCGCATTCGGCGCAGCCGGCCCACGCGGCGGCGCCATTTCTGCCCCCTCAGCCTTTGCCTGCTGACGCGTTTGATACACGGCCATCGCGGTGGCCATCCGTTGTTGCGCCTGCAAATTGGTCGGTGACAACGGCTCGCTCGGACTGAAACCCTCGGCCGCAGTCTTCATATGCTGGCGGGAAGGGACCCACTGCGGCGTCGCGGCGGCGATCAACATTTCGTTTTCCAAACGTATCTCGTCCGACTCCGACGACGTTAACACCTGCACGCCACTGCCGACTACGCGCATCGCGGCCACGGTCGGGGCCGCAGGCCCGGACACACCGTGCGTGCTTTGTACGAGCCGTGACCACAACGAGGGCCTCGGTGCGGTCGCCGCCGCCAGATGGCGACCAGCGTTGGCCTGCACACGCTGCTTCAGTTGCGTGAAAAAATTGGAACGGGGCACTATGGAGACCACCGATCCAGTGGCGCGCAGCTGCGGCGCAGCCGCTGCGGCCGGACTCTCCCCAGCGAATCCCGCGGCCAAGAAACTGCACAGCATCCAACATCGCAATACGTGGCACATACGGCGTGGCTCCCCTCCCCGCCCAATGGAGCAAGGCCTATGCCAGCGAACGCCCAAGCCAACTGTTGAATATTGCTGCATCCGGCCATCACGGCGCATTCAGTGGCGTAGTCAAACTGAGAACGGGGAGTACCCGCACACCCGGCAATGGGCATAGCGCAAGGCTTCGACGTCAGAGGTGTAAGAGAATTATGGATGAAATCCGCGGCGACCAGTGAGACGCGCAGCGGTGCCGTTTTCCAACAACGCCAACGCCACCGCGCGCTGATAGTCGATGTCGCCAGGTTTCATTTGGACTTCGGGGAGGCGAACCCGCTGCGCGCCGCGCGTCTTATGATGGGCCCCGCGCCCCTTCAAATGGCCGGGCAACGAGGCCTCAGTTAGCGGTGCCGTCTTTTCCTCGCCGGATTCCGCCTTGGCCGCGGCCTGCGGCGAGGCCTCGGGCACGTTCACGTCCGGCGGGATGCCGAACGCCTGGATCGAGCGTTTGCTCGGCGTGTAGTATCGTGCCACCGTGAGTTTCAGCGCCGAGCCGTCGTCCATTTCAATCACGGTCTGGACCGATCCCTTGCCGAAGGTCTGCGAGCCGATCACTAACGCGCGATTGTGATCTTGCAACGCTCCTGCGACGATCTCCGCGGCCGACGCCGATCCGCCGTTCACCAAAATCACGATCGGATATTCCGGCTCAGTCCCGCTGCCATGCGCCTCACGCCGGTCCACTTCCTTGCCCCGACTCACCGTCGTGAGGATAACGCCATCGCGAATGAACAAATCGCTGACCGCGACCGCCTGCTCCAACAGCCCACCAGGATTATTGCGCAGATCGAGCACTAAACCGCGGATCGGCCCTGGTTTCGCCGCTTCGCGCAATGCCGCCAACAAATCTTCGTAGGTCTGCTCTTGAAACCCGGTCAGCCGAATATACGGATATCCGGGGGCCAGCATTTCGCTGCGGACACTCAGCACTTGGATTCGCTCGCGGCGCAACGCGACATCCGTGGGCGTGCGGCTCCCCACTCGCACGACGGTTAAGACCACTTTCGAACCCTGAGATCCACGCATGACCTTCACCGCATCGCCGATGTTCATTTGCTTGGTCGACTTGCCGTTGATCTTGACGATCCGATCCCCCGGCTTGATCCCGGCCCGCGCGGCCGGAGAGCCGTCGATCGGCGAGACGACCGTGATCCAGCCTTGCTTCAGCGTGATTTCGATCCCGACGCCGCTGAATCGCCCGCCGGTTTCGGAACGGAGCGCCTTATAGACTTGCGGTTCCAGATACGCGGAGTGCGGGTCGAGCGCTTCGAGCATCCCTTGCAACGCGCCTTCGACCAGTCGTTCTTCGTCGACCGGTTCGACATAATAATTCGCGATGTCGTGCAACACGCGGCTGAACGTATGCAGCGCTTGAAAGGCTTCATTACTGAGCGCCTGCGCGGGGGCTGCCCCGCCGAACACCGCTCCGCAACACAATATGGCGCAATACCAACGAAGGGTCCGAGACATAGTGGGATGTCGATATCATAGCTCCCACAGCGGAGCAAATTTTTTGCGAGTTTACAACGTGACCGTCGTGATGGCCGGCACGGCTTGGCCCAAGATACCGCTGGTGATTTGCGCAAACGAGCTGGCCGCATCGGTCACATAGAGGCGGTGTTGCGGCGCGGCACCGGGGCTCGCGAACAACCCATGCTGTTGCAAAATCTGCCGCAACGCCCCTGCGGCCGCGGTCCCGGAATCGACGAGTTGCACTGCACTTCCCAACAGCGCCCCGATCCCCGCCGCCAACAACGGATAATGCGTACAGCCGAGGATCAGCGTGTCGATACCTTCGTCCCGCAACGGCTCCAAGTAGCGATGGATGACGGCGTCGACGATTGCGCCGTCGGTCCACCCTTCTTCCACCAGCGGCACGAACAGCGGACACGCGCGGCTCACGATGCGCGCGTCCGCCGCCCGCGCCTTCAACGTTTTCGCATACGCCTGACTCGCGATCGTCGCCGCAGTCGCAATCACGCCGATCCGACGGTTGGTCGTGACCGCCAACGCCGCTTCCACGCCGGGCTCGATCACCCCGATGATCGGAAACCCAAACCGCGCCCGCAACGCCGGCAACGCGACGGCCGACGACGTATTGCAGGCCACCACGAGCGCCTTGATACCGCGTTCCGCTAAGAACGCGCCGATCTCCAGCGAATAGCGCGTCACGGTCTCCGGCGATTTGTTGCCATACGGCACGCGCGCCGTGTCGCCGAGATAGCAGAGCGACTCGTGCGGCAACGCGGCCGCAATGGCGCGATACACCGTGAGCCCGCCCACGCCGGAGTCGAAGATCCCAATCGGTGCCGATGCCGTCGCCACGCGAGCGCCCATAAAGGTTTTTCTTCCGCAGGGCAACTAGAGAGTGATGGCAGATTCTTGACAACCACACGGCCATGCTCCACTATCCGGCGCCAACAAGCGAGGAGTCCATCACGTTGATAACCGTTATTGCGTAAGGAGAACCGACCCATGCTACTCGAAGCTACTACGACCGCCGTCGCGGCGGCCGCTGCCGGCGACGGCAATCGTCTCGCCACGATTATCGCCGACTCCGATCCGATCATTAAAGCCACGTTGCTGATCTTGGTCTTTTTTTCCGTCGTCAGCTGGGCGATCATCCTCCTCAAATGGGCACAGCTCCGGACCGCGCGGGGCAAGATCCGGCGCTTTCTGCAGCAGTTCTGGCAGGCCAAAACGATCGACGCGCTGTTGCAACGCGGTAAAGTGGCGTCGGGGCCAGCCGCCAGCATTTTCAAGAGCGCGATCGCGCCGCTCCGTGAACCGGGCATCACCGAACTTGCGCTCCGCGTGCAACGCGAGGCGGAACGCGCCACTGACGACGAAGTCGAACACCTCGAACATTACGTCCCGTTCCTAGCCACGACGGCCAGCGTCACGCCGTTCATCGGGCTGTTCGGGACGGTCTGGGGGATCCTCAACGCGTTCTTCGAAATCAAACTCGCCGGTTCTTCGGGTATTGAAGTCATCGGCCCGCGCATCGCCGAGGCGCTGTTCGCGACGGCAGTCGGACTCGCCGCCGCGATCCCGGCGGTGGTCTTCTATAACGTCTTCGTGAATCGGATCCGGCATCTCTCGCGGCAAATCGAACAGTTCGCCGACGATCTGACCCACCGGATCGCGATGGAATACCTCCACGCGAAAAGCGCGTAACCGTTCCACTCTGAGGATGTCATGGCATTCACCGCACGCAAAAATAATGGCAGGGGCCATCAGGCGTTGGCCGAAATCAACATCACGCCGCTCTGCGACGTGTTGCTGGTCTTGTTGATCATCTTCATGGTCACGGCGCCGCTCCTCTCCCAAGGGATCGATGTCCATCTTCCGCAGGCGAAGGCGCCGCAGATCCAACAGGATCGCGAAGACATGATCCTCAGCTTGCGCAAAGAGGGCGACAACTTCACGCTCTTCCTCGGCGACCAACCGACGCCGATCGGCATCCAATCGTTGGAGCAGGAACTGAAAGACCGATTCGCCAACCGCGACGAGAAAGACTTGTTCCTGAAGGCCGACCGCGACGTCCGCTATGGCGACGTGGCGCGGATCATGGCGATCGCGAAGTTAGCCGGGGTGCAACGGATCGGAATGATGACGCAGCCGGAGCCGAACTAATGGTGCCAGGCCCGCCGATTCCGCTGTACCGTGCCCTCGTCTACTCCGGCCTGCTCCATCTCGCCGCGCTGTTGGGGTTGGTCTGGTGGGGGGCCGTCGCCGAGACGCCCCGTCCGTTGGAGCCGATCGAAATCGTGATGATCGAGGTCCCGAAGGGTCCGAGCTCCGTGCCCGGCCTTGGGACCTTTGCCACGCCTCCGGAACCGGTAGTGGAAACACCGCCCGCGCCGGAACCGCCGGTGGAGGAGCCGATCGTTACGCCACCGACCCCTGAAGTGCCTCCGCCGGTCGAACCGAAACCGGAGCCGAAGCCGGAGCCCAAACCGGATCCGGTCCCGATCCGCGAACCGACGGAAACGAAACCGGTCAAGCCATCCATCCCGAAGGTCGTCACCCCGACGACGCCAAAGGCCCCAAAGTCAGAGGCCGAAAAATTACGCGCACTGATGAACAAGCAATCGAAGAGTGGGCGCTACGGCCAAGGGAAGACCGACTCGCCCGGCTGGGAACATGGCACCGGCACCAAACCGCTCGTCACGCTCCCGCCCGGCGCGATCCTCAATCGGTACCGCGCTGTGGTGCGCGAACGCGTGCGCCGCCAGTGGATGGCACCCGGGGATCTGAAGGCCCTCCCGCCGAACGCGCGGCCCAAGGCGGTCGTGCATATCAGCATCAACGGGAGCGGCGCCGTGACCGGTGTGCGTTGGGTCAAGCGTTCCGGCAACAGCCTGATGGACGACTCGGTCATGCGCGCCGCGAAACGGGCCTCGCCCCTCCCCGCCCCGCCCGCCGAGGTCCGCGATATGGCCGTTGCGCAGGGATTCGATGTCACGTTTAAACCGTGAGGAAGTGGCTGGTGACTAGTGACTGGTGGCTGGGGAACGGAGCTCACATCACTAGCCACTAGCCACCAGCCACCAGTCACGGTATGGAGAATGCAGAAAGGATATCGCCCCTATGAACCAATGGTCTCGCATTCTCATCGCATGTTGCACCCTGATCCTCGCCCGTCCCGCAATGGCGGCGATCCAGATTTTAGTCGATCAGCCGGAGGACAATCGCTTCCCGATCGCGATCGCGAACGTCGTCGCGGGCGACGGATTTTCCGGCGACTCGGCGCTGTTGAAAAAAATCCCGGAGATCATCCGCAACGATCTGAATTTCTCCGGCTACTTTTTCGTGATTCATCCGAAGATCTACCAGGACAAGAGCGTCGCGGTCGGCAGCGGCGACATCCCGTTCGAAAAATGGTCCGCGATCGGGGCACGCGGCTTGGTCAAAGGGTTTGCCACCGGCGTCGGCGACCGCATCACGGTGCAGCTTCGCCTCTTCGATGTCAACTCGAAGGAAATGCAGATGGGGAAGGAATATACCTTCTCCGCGGCCGACCTCCGGACCATTGCGCATCGTTTTAGCGACGAGATCATGAAGTCCGCGACCGGCACGCGCGGGCCGTTCTCCACGAAGATCGCGTACACGCTCACCACCGGCAGCGGCAAGAAGTCGGCGTGGAAACAGATCTACGTGATGGACATCGACGGCGCCAATGGCTGGCGCGCCACGAAAGATCGGTCGTACAACCTGGCCCCGAACTGGTCGCCGGATGGGAAGCATTTGGTCTTCACGTCGTATGTCGACGGCTTCCCCGACATCTACACCATCGACGTCGGCAACGGGCAACGCACGCGCATCACCAGCAACGAAAGCACCAACATCACACCGACATTCTCCCGCGACGGCTCCTGGATCGCGTTCAGCTCCGGGATGGCCAAAGATATGGAAATTTATTTGGTCCCCAGTTTCGGCGGCGAACCGCGCGTCTTTGCCCCGTCGTTCGGCGCCGACTTATCACCTCGCTTCTCGCCGGATGGGAACGAAGTCGTCTTTGCGTCGGAGCGCGGCGGCAAACTCAATCTGTACAAGAAGGCGATGGGAGACGGCGGCACCCCGACTCGGATCACGTTCCACGGGGGCCTCAGCGATTCGCCCGACTGGTCACCGGATGGCACCAAGATCACCTTCGCAACCTTTGGCGCGAACGTATATCAGATTTACACTATCCATCCGGACGGGTCCGGACTTAAACGGCTCACCTTTGAAGGCAGCAACGAACATCCGCGCTGGTCGCCGGATAGCCGCTACATCACGTATCACAACACCGTCGGCCGCAAGTCGCGGGTCTACGTGATGCGTTTCGACGGGGTCAACAAGACGCCGATCACCAAAGGCCACGACGCCACGCTCCCCGACTGGGGCCCGTGGCCGATGGCGTATTACGAAGATATGGAATAGTGGCCGCTCTCAAACGTCTTCAACGCGGAATGCTGGGCTATCAATTGAAAATCTCGATCGTGGTGCAATAAAGTCGCACGCGCGTGCATAGTCAGCACGGCGATCAAGCAATCCATCGGCGCACGCAACGTGACACCCGCGCGACGCATCGACCGATACAAAGCGGCCGCATGATCGAAATGATCCGGCTCCACGAGCGCGACGTAATGCGCTTGGCTGAAGAGCGCCCGGATACGACGGGAGCTCTCGTCATCCCGCACCCCTTGCAAGACTTCCTGCCGAATCACGCCGCAGATGGCGATGTCACGCTCGTGCGCAATCAGATCGGCGAGGACGTCACATTCCCGGGCCGGCGCACCGCGAAAAAAATCGATCCAGACGGTCGAATCAACCAGGATCATCGAAGTCCTCGGCCCCGCCGCATCTGACGCAGATTACCGACCCACGCAACCTTACCGCGCAAGGATAACAAGGCTTTTAATCGCTGGCGGCGCAGAAATTGTTCCAGCGCCAGATGGACCAATTCCCGTTTCGTGCGCAACCCGGACCGCCGCATTCCTTCGGCAACCAAGCGATCGTCCAACACAATGTTCGTGCGCCCCATAGTCCCTCCGATGTGTATAAGTTACGCAACATTGGTGTATCTGTCAATCTTCCCCTCACCGGCACCAGGCCTTCGGCGGGTCGCTGAACGTGGCGAGGCACGTGGTACGGGTGCCGGGACGGATGGTGGCGCGAGCGCGCAGTGCGCGGCCGTCGCCGCCGTGGACCGTGACGGTGTAGGATCCGGCGGCGAGTTGAAAGCTGGTCGGGGCTTCGCGCCGCCCGCTGACGCCGGGGATCGCGACCGTTCCCCAAGGCCGCACGTTGACGGCCAACGTGCCGAGACCGGTGGGCGGCGCTGCGACCGACTCGCGAGGGACGGCTTGAGGCATTCGCGCGACCACGGGCGGCGGTAGTTGCCACACGATCGGGGGCGGCGGCGGCAGCGGTAATGGCGCAGGCCGTTCCAACACGACACGGACGGGCGGATGCAGCGCGGCCTGGGCCTCTCGGCCGCTCCCATGCATAAATGGATTGCCCAGCGCGAGCGGAATCGTCAACAGAGCGGCGCGCCCCAGCGCGAAATGGCGGCGCGACGTCGAGGCTCCGAACACCGCGCCATGCGCCGTATAGCCGTGTGTCGCCTCACGTCCGCCGAACTGCTTGGCAAAGGCCTCCGGCAGCGATGAGGCCGCGCGCCGTTGTTCGCGCGCGACGACACCGGGAAACAGGTCGCGCAGATAGGCCGCCATTTCCACGCGGTTCGTCGTGATGCGATGATGGCGGACAAAACCGGCCAATTCGCTGAGAAAGCTCGCGGCCGTAGGGAAACGCTGCGGCAACGCGTTCGCCAAGGCCCGGCGCAACAAGGAACGAATCGTCGGATGAATGTCCGCTTCCCAGCCACGCGGCAGCCGCGCCTCACGGACCCGCTCCAACACCGCCAAGTCGTTCGGGCCACTGAACAGCGTTTGCCCCGTGAGCAGTTCATACAACACCACACCGGTCGAAAACACATCGGCGCGCCGATCCACGCGCTCGCCGCGCGCCTGTTCCGGCGCCATATAGGCGTATTTCCCCTTCACTTGCGCTCCGGCCGTCTCCAGGCTGCGATGCGAGCCCTTCGCGATCCCGAAGTCGGCGATCTTCACTTCGCCTTGCAACGAGATCAGGATGTTTTGCGGCGAGATATCCCGATGCACTAATCCGAGCGGCTGACCCATGGCGTCCACTTGGGTATGGGCGAACGCCAAGCCTTGCAGCACTTCCATCGTCATCGCGTACGCGAATCGCTCCGGCAGCCGGACTTGGTCTTCGCGCAACAGCGTCAACAACGTGCGCAGATCGAAACCGGCCACATACTCCATCACAATAAAGTAGACGCCGGCATCCGCGCCCAACTCGTACACCGGCACGATATTTTGGTGTTGCAGTTGAGTCAGGACCCGCGCCTCGTCGATCAGCATCGTGATGAAATCATGATCGCAGGCCCATTCGGGGCGAATGCGTTTGATCGCCACGTCACGGGCAAAACCCTCCGGCCCGATATATTTGCCGCGATAGACGGTCGCCATCCCGCCTTGCGCCAGCTCTTCGAGCAGGAGATATCGATCGTGCTGATATGGTAGCTGCATGACGCCACTCCCGATGGACCCAACGGAACGGAGACAAAACGGAGGCTGCGTTGGTTACGGGGCGTGGCGTTGAACGCGATGGCGGAGTTCGGCGAGCAGCGTCGGCAACGGCACACGGTTCCGCGCCGGCGTGCTGACGGTCGCGCGGCCGCGGGCGTCGCGGGTCACGCGCCACTGGCCTTGGACGCCGCCGACCACGGAGGTGTAGCCCCACGCGCTGACGGGATAAAGAAAGAGCACATCCGTGCGGCCGGGTTGAAACGCCGCGCCGTCTTCCGCAGCGGCCAGGCGGAATGTCAGCCGCGCGGGGGAAAACCCCACCGTGTGGGCCGGCGCCCCCTTGATGCGTCGGACCACACGGTAGGTCACTTCAGTGACGGAAAATCCATGGCGGCCTGGCACTTGCTGCCGCCGCACACATTCCCCATAGACGATATCGCCGGCCTGCGAGACGAGATCATCGAGCGACAATGGCAGATACGTCGAACTGTGACCGACGGCCGGCGCCGACAACACACCGATTGCGAGTAGCGTGGCCACCGGACGCCGTTTCCGCCATAGCCCCCAACCACAGAGCGCTGCGCCGACCAGCCACCATCCACGCGCGTTTCCCGTCGTTTGCGGAACGTCCGGCACGAAACTACAGCCGCGCGTTGACGCCAATGTCGCACCGTCGGTGCCGCCGGTCACGGTCGCGGGCGCTCCGCCGATGTTCGCATCGCTCCCGTTCACTAGATGTAGCCATTCCCCGTAATCGACCGGGTCTAACGGGCACGCGCCAGCAGTGACATCGTCGGCAATCTCATAGTCGGCGACCGGCAGTGATTTGCGTCGTGAGTCGTTCCCACCGACCACGACATCGATCGCGTCGACCTCCGCACCGGCCGCGACGCTGATGATGGAGCGCACGTCCGGGTCCTCCAGCGCCTGATCGTCGACGTTAAAATATTCCGCGGGCCCCGGCAGCAACAGCGGTTCGCTGCGCGGAAACATATTGTCACGCGCCCCACCCGCCGCGACGATCTCGCTCACTTCGATCGTGTAATCGCCAGGCAAAAGCCCCTCGACCCGATAGCCGCCTTGTGCAGCGTCATCGCCGACACACGATTCACCGAGCACCGAGACGGCGCCGGACATGTCGCGCAGCGGGGTACAGGAACGGCCCGCGATCGCCGAAACGGCGTGACACAGCGGATCGTCCTGACGGCGCGCGACGACATTGGCCCCACGCAATCCGTTGCCGAACCCGTCCGTCACCACACCGCGGACTTGGCCCACCCGACCCGACGCAGCGGCCGTGGGATAGAGCGCCGTCACGGCGGCGAGGTCGTCCGGTTTCAAGACCGTGGCCGCTTCGGACGATGGGAGCACGAGCGGATACATCACCGGGACAAAGCGCGAATCCGCCGCGTTCCGTTTTCCCAATAAGACGTCTTGATAGATCGTCTCATTGACCATCGAATGATGCAGCCCAATAAAGTGTCCCAATTCGTGCAGAATGATGCCAGCGTACAAATTGATATCGAGATCGGGCGGATCATCTTGGCCGTCGATAAAGAGCCCATTCAGGATGAGGAAGGCTTGCGTCGCGGCTTGCGGATTATCCAACGTGCCCCGATAGCACCGGATCCCCGATTTTCCGACGATCCGTCGCGAAGCGCCTTTTCCCGCCAACAGTTCAATGATCCGGCCATCGTGGTCGAAAATAATCGGGCTCTCGCCCCGCCGCATGGACGCATTCCCGGCCGGCGCATTATCGGCGCAGACTGTTCCATCCAACACGTCGGCCAAATTGTCGGCCGTGATATCCTGCGCCAATTGTCCCTGGCTGACGAATCCGACCGAGGCATCGGAGACCTCTTCCCAGACCCCCATCAGGGCCTCGACGAATTCCCGCGCCGTCGCGGCGTCCAGCAGACCCAAAGGACCCGCATCGAAGATGGCAGGAATCGAGGATGGTGTGGCCCACGCAATCGCAGCGCCGGTGCGCGGATGAATGACTTGCGGGACGCCGGCCTGGCCACCGCGCGCGCTTGCGACCAAAACCGTCGCGATGAGAATAGTTTGCCACCGCCCGGACATCCGCATCAGAACCACCTGTGAGCGCTGCTCCCCCGTCATGTGTAGTATCGGCGGCGGCGGAAAAAAGTTGCGTAAATAATCGAGGGTCACCATGCGGTCAGCTCCACCCGGCGATTGCGGGCCCGCGCGGCCGCTCCAGCCCCCCGCACAGCTGGCTGCCGCTCGCCATGGCTGACGATCCCGGCGATCCGCTCGGCCGGCACTCCGCGGGCGATTAATGCCGCCGCGACGGACCGGGCCCGGGCATCCCCGAGCCGCAGATTGTACTCGTCGCCACCGACCGCGTCGGCATGTCCCTCGACCAGCAACACGGTGCGATCCCGCGGGACCGCCCATGCGGCGTCCGTATCCGCGTTGGTCCGCTCGCGGGCATCCAAGTCACGACGATCGAAGCGGAAATAGAGCGTCGCATGAGGCGGCTGCGGCCCCGTGGGCACGGCCGCGGCGGGCGGCAGTGCGGTACGCGACGGTGCCCCGGCACAGCCAAGCCCCGCAATCCCGAAGACGACCAAGCCACACAGTCCACCATAGAGATGCGCTCGACGACGTATCGTACGCATTATTCCTCCGACGGCGATTCCATCGCGCCGACATCATAGGCACCAGTCCGCAACGTCCCAAAGAAGTCATCCGTGATCCCGTCCGCGACCGCTGCGGTGGTATCCGCCATGTCGATCCCGAGCGCCGACATCAATTGCCCCGTCACGGGATCGACCAGCGCGGAGTGGGCCAGCAGCCCATTTCCGTAAACGACCGACCCGAATGCCGTCTCGTCCGCGCCGTAGTCATAGCGGCCCTGGCAATCGATGATGAACGGCTGCGGCCCTTGGCCGCCCACCGTAACCAGGCCGTTGCCGGTCGCGATGAACGGGAGCATCGCCGCGCCACTACATTGGAGTGGCGATTGATCGAGTGCGTCGCGCACTTGGAAAATATTATTCACGGCGCGTAGCGTCCCGCCGCCCACGTCCAACGCATTCGCCGTCAACGCGTCGGCGTCACCGACAGCGATCGTGGTATGCACCAGCGTCGTGGCAGTGTCGGTCACTACGACACCGCGCGCGTGGGACGCCCCGAGCACCGCAACATGCACGTTCATCAACCGCAGCGTGCCGCCCTCAGCGACGAGTCCCGTGCGCTGCGCCACCGAACCACTGCCGTCGAGCGCCAGCAATGCGCTCCGTGCGACCGTCAGCGTCGAGGCGGCATCGGCCTGCACGACGGTCGCTGTCGCCGCGCTCGGATCCGCCGTCACGACGACGTCGGTCAACGTCGCCTCGGTCGCATGCAATGTCAGCGTGTTGACCGATCCACTCCCGCCCGTGTGCGCAATGGCCAGCGAGTCAAAGTGCAGTGCGGTCAGGCCGTCGAGCACGACGGTCGCAGCCTCTCCGCTGGCCGTAAAACGGGTCGCCACCGCGTCAGTCGGCTTCACAACGACACTCGCAAAACCAGATTGATATCCGCCGCGGATCGTCAACCCGGATGACCAAACGGCCTCGCCGACCTCGTAGCTGCCGAGTGCAATCCGCAGTTCCACCGCACCAATCGCGCGAGCCCGGACCAACGCCGCCCGCACGGAATACAACGGCGCGATGTAACTCCCGAGTGCTGCGTCGTTTCCGTCCGCGGCATCGACATAGACGGCTTGGAGCCCATCCCCATCGAGATCCGCATCGCAGACGTCGCCCAACGCATCCGCCGCCGCCAACACTCCGGCGGGAGTTTTTACACCGGCTGCGGCATAGGCCGCGTCGGTGTTGCGCTGATCGGCGTTGCCCAACTGCGGGCAATTGTCGCCGTTGTCGCCGATCGTATCGCCATCGGTATCGGCCCACTCTTGCCCGTCGAGTGGATAGTGATCGCTGGGGTCGTCGCGTCCGTCGGCGTCGGAGTCGCCAAGCAACGGATTCGTCTGCGTCGTCGTTATTTCATACGGATCGGCCCAGCCGTCGGCGTCGGAATCGGCACGCAACGGATCCGTGCCGTACATCGCCCGCTCGATGTCATCGGGAAGACCGTCGGCATCGTCATCGTCGGCGCAGGCATCGCCGCGCCCATCGGCATCAGTGTCCCGTTGGTCCGCATTCTCCGCCACGGGACAATTGTCGGCTCCATCGTTCGCCGCGTCGTGGTCGGTATCGGGATCGTCGGGATTCGTCCCGGCCGTGACCTCGGCATCATTCAACACCGCATCGCCATCCCGATCCGCATCGTCGGCGTCGGGGATCCCGTCCTGATCCAGATCGGGCGGCGGCGGCAACGGCGCCACGTCCAGCACCACCGGCACTTCCTCCGCGCCGCCACCACAGCCGCCGATCGCCGCGCCCACAACAAGCCATCCGCAAAGTATCCAGTATCGCCACATACGCACCTCGCTTCTGCCCATCGATTTGTTTTCAACCGCCCGACTCACCTCACCACCCCACGCCGCCGATCCGCAGCCACCACGACCGCGGCGTCGCAGCCCCCGCAGCCGCATAGAATGGAGCCCCGCGCCGCCTCGTACCGTCGACAATCGTCACTGACACCGTGGATGTCCGATGCGTCGCCGTGTCCTCCACGACCAGTTGATAACGGCCCGGCGGGAGCGGCGCAGGACGCAGTTGCACCAGTCCGCTCGCGTCTGCGATCGGCACGTTGACCGCCCCGAGCGCCACATCCACAACCGGTTCCGGCGTCCCTGTCCCATCCGCCGGCGCTTGCAACATGGCTACGGTCGTGCCCGGCGGCGCGACAATCATGGGACGCAGCCGCGTATTCGTGACGACGCTGCCGTCGCGCACATTGGCGAAGATCGGGATCGGTTGCAGCGCGATCGGGACTTCCACAACTTCGCCGGCCGGGATCACCACGTCGCGCGCCTCGCCGCTCCAAATCCGTTGCGTCTCTTCATTCAGCGCACTCACGCTCACCTGCCGCGCCTCGCCGGCGGGAATGCCATCCAACACGGCCTCCGTCGCATCCGACGCCATCGTGGTCTCGACCGTTTCGAATCCGGGACCGCTGACAGCGATCGTGTACGCAGCAATTTGTCCGAGCGGATGCGTCGCCGCCGCGCGCTTCGTGACTTGCACATGCGTGCCACCGACTGCGTCGCCCGTGTCGTTCGTCGGCGCCGTGCCGCCGCAATGAGTCGTTAAGAGTGCGAGCAAGAAAATATGCGCGTACGCACGAATCAATGGTTGCAACATAGCCATACAAATTCCCTCCGTTACTCAAACCGAATCACTAAGCCGCCCGTGGTTGGGGGCTCGCCGCCACCACGACTGAGCAACACACCGGCCGCGATCCCGCCGAGTGCCGCTGCGCCAATGGCGATCCAGAGCGCCGGAGCAATGCGGCGACGCTCTCCGCGCTGCGCCAGAAAGCGAGGATCGCTCCATTCCACAGGATCGACAGCCTGCCCCGGATGGGAACGCAGATCGGTCGCCGCTTGTTTGGCGACTTGCTCGGCCATCGTAGCCAAACGGGCATGCAGCGCCTGCCGATTGCGATCGAACGGGATGGTGAGCGGTTTCAGACCGACGCGCAATTCGGTATCGACGACTTGCGCACGCACCAGCCCGCGCCGGCCGTCGGTTTCGTCAACGTCCACAATGACGACGCGCTCCGCGCGCGCCAACGCGCCCATTCGCACCGCAGCAACCACTTGCGCCGGCGCACTTGCCGGTGCGACATCAGTATTCGGCATGCGTCGTTCGCGCGCACCGGCCGGACGCTGCCAACGCAACGCCGCATCCAACCGCGCCTCACGTCCGGCGAGCACAGCCACATGTTTCGTGATCGTGCCGTAGCGTGGCGCCGTCAATGCGATGTCATACGATCCGACCGGCAAATCCCGGATCGTCAGCGGCGTCACACCGGCGGGGACGCCATTCAGACGCACTTCCGCGGCCGGCGGCGTCGTGCGCAACGTCACGCTCCCCACGCCACTGCGCGTTGCCGCAGCGGCGCGCGCCCGTTCCCATTGCGTCACCAGTGAAGGGGGAAAGTCATGCCCTGCGATGTTGTAATGTGGCGCCAGCGCCGCCAACGCGCGCAAGGCTTCCGTCGTTGCCTCCGGTCGGCGATTGCTGTGATGGATCAACGCCTCGGTCAGCAACGCCTCCGCAAGGACCTCGCCATGCACAGCGCGCAAGGCCGGTTGCGCGCGAAATCCATCCACGACCTGGCGCGTCTGTCGTAATGCAGACGCATTCGCAAAGGCCAGAAAGTGCCGCTTCGCCGCCTGCAACGCCTGCCGCCACGACTCGACCTCCGGCGTGACCACTGCCGTCGGCAACAGTTCCGTCGCCGCGTGATATTCGGCAATCGCGCCCAACTTATCGGAAGGAATCAACTGGAGCCCCGTGTGCTGCGCCAACGCGTCGTGCAGTGCGGTCGCGAGCTGGGCAGTCGCCACGTCGCTGACCGTATCCCGCACTGGAATCACCGCGATCCGCGGAAGCGCCTCCGCCGCGCGCACAATCGGCGCACTCCGCACATCCCACGCCAGTACGCAGACGAGACACGCGACGAGACCGCGACAACATTGAGTCCGAATCCGCATGCCGGCCTATTGAGCAAGGCATGTGCCAGTCAGATGCGCGAGTTGGCCGTGTCGGCGAACCGATTGATATGACTACGGCTCGCGTCGCCACGTCCCATTTTGCGCACACCCCACCTGCCACCCCGTCCGCCGATCGGCTGTTCGAGAGTCCGGATGGCGGAACGGGGCGGTGACTGGTGTGTGTTTGAAAAATCGCTTTCAGTGTCCATTGCCCGGGAGGGGCGCGAGGGGGGCCTGCGGGCCGTTCGCCTCGCGTTACGGCGCTCGGCTCACTGAGACCTCGCTCGGTCGGACTTCAACCCCATAGTACTCCCTCACTCAGACTCGCCCACAGGCCCCCCTCGCGCCCCTCCCGGGACCGCGTTCCCCTCTGGATATTCGATAGCGCGTGGTTGAACATTTGATAAATGACTATGGGGACTGTCCGTGCTCTCGCCGGGCGGAGGCGCCAGGGGGCCCCAGGGGCTCCCGGAGCCGTTTTCTCCTTGCGTTATCTCATGACGAAAACGGTGAGGGCGAGCGCGCGGCCGCTCGATGCGGCCGCAAGGACCGGCTTTGCCGGTCCGCGCAGCAAAACCGGGGGTTTTGCGCAGCAGATGCCAGCGTACCCTGGGGTTCCCTGGCACCTCCGCCCGGCCCTCGGAACGAGCACTGACTTACTGCCCGTGTGGAATGCGCCAGGGGCCACGCACTTCTTCAGCGATTTTGCAAACACGCCCTAGCCACTAATCACCAGCCACTAGTATTTTCAACAACTTACCGCCGCCATCCATTCTCCGACGCAACTTTTTCTGCGACGTGCCGATAACTGATTGGGGAGATTCACGCATCGTCCGGCTTGGGGGTCATGACGGCGTTGCTCCTCGGAGGTTCCCAATATGCTGCGGAAACAACCGTTACGACGCATCGCCCTACTTGCCCTCGGGCTCACGGCCACGAGTCTCGTCGCGTGTAGCGACAAAGGTGGCGGCGATGCCGGGGATCCCACGCCGCCCCCGACGACGTTCACAACATCGCTCAACTTGGACAGCGACGGCGACGGGATCCTCGACGTGAATGACAAATTTCCGCAAGATCCCAACGAGTGGGCCGACTTCGACAAAGACGGTGTCGGCAATAATACCGACGCGTTTCCGGGCAATCCGAAGGAGTCGCTCGATAGCGACGGCGACAAGGTCGGAGACAACACCGACCAGTTTCCCAATGATCCGACCGAGTCGAAAGACACGGACGGCGATGGCGTCGGCGACAAGAGTGACGCCTTCCCGAAAGATGCGACCGAATCGAAAGACAGCGACGGTGACACCGTCGGTGACAATGTCGACCAACTCCCGAACGATCCAGCCAACACGATCGATAGCGACGGTGACGGGATCGGCGATCAGACCGACGCGTTCCCGGACGATGCCGCGGAATGGCTCGACAGCGACCGCGATAACGTCGGCGATAACAGCGACGGGTTCCCCAACGATGCCAAGGAAACGAAAGATAGCGACCAAGACGGAGTCGGCGACAACGGCGATGACACCCCGCAAGGATTGGTCTTCGCCACGACCTTCCTCAACACGATGTTGATCGATCCGAAGGTCGCCGCGATGTTAGCCGAAGATAACGATAATGACGGCGCCATCTATCCGGAGGATTGCGACCTGTCGCGTAAGGATGTGCATCCCGGCGCGAACGACTATCCGGACGGCCAGGACCTAGAGGTAGACTTCAATTGTGATTGGATTGCCGACGCGGACTTAACGCACGGGCTGTTCGTGGCGCCAGCGGTCGCCGGCGCCACGGATGACGACGCCACGAGCGGCAGTTTCGAAAAACCGTATAAAACCGTAACGGCCGCATTGGCGCGCGCCAGCGACGAGGCCGCGAACGGAGGCAAACACACCGCGCTGTACCTCGCCGCGGGCGAATACGTCCTCACGCAGCCGATCGAGATCCCGACCGGAGTCGCCGTCTACGGCGGCTACGTGGCGAAAGGGCCTCGCTGGCGCCGCGCCGCAACGTCGGACAGCGCGGCGGAGAGCGTGATCAACGCCGGCACTAGTCATTGGGTGGTGCTCGGCGGCGGCACGGCAAAAACGGCGGCGACATTAAATCAAGTCCGGATCGTCGGCGGTAGCGACGCTTCGGAACCGCTGCTGAACATTGTGGGTCCAGCGGCGCTGCTGGAACAGAGCACGGTCGAACGCCTCGCGGGAACGGACGCGGTGCATGTCGTTACGCAAGACGTTGGCGGCACGGTCGTGGTTGAGCACGTCACGATCACGCACGCCGGGAATGCGGAGGGGACAGGCGTGGGCTTCCGCGCCGAGGCACTCGGCAACGGTCAGCTCGATCTGCGTTTGAGCCATGTCCACGTCCAAGTCGGCGATAGCGACGCCTCGTCCGTCGGGATCAGCGCGGCAAGTCGCGGCAAGACGCCACTGAAGTTTTCGTTGCGCGATTCCGAAATCACGACCGGCATCAGTGACCGCAGCGTCGGACTCGCCGTTGGCGAGGATGACTCAACGAGCAATACCTGGAAGGCCGGGACCGTCGTGCTCGAACGAAATCGCATCACGGCGGGATTCGTCGCGTACGACTTCCTCCACTACTCCGCCGGCATCCGCCTCTGGTCCGTGCAACACGCGGTGCTCCGGAACAACGTGGTGCGCGGCACGACGGATCTGACGCAGATCACGGTGGCGATCGCCCTCTCGGTCGTGAAGAGCAACCTCACGTTGATCAACAATACGTTCCTCGACGCCACCCGCGCGGCCTCTATTATCTCGGACAAAGATCTAATACTGGATATACGCAACAACATCTTCCAAGCCAACGCGACGGATCTCTCGAAGAAAAATGTCGGCAAGGTGGAACTGGATATCGGCGGCCTGCCGACCGCATTCACCGTGCGCAACAACCTCTTCACCGCCGCGACCGATGGGACCAAATACGTCGATCTCGTCAAATACACGGAATTCGCGGCCGACGGAACGTTGATCCCCAATTCGGGGAGCAGTACCATCCTGAAAGGCTCCGCCAATATCGCCGGAGATCTGCAAACACTCAACGGCCTGAGCATGGGCACCTTCGCCGACAATCGGATCGGCAATCCGCATTTGACCGATGATGGCATGTTGAGCGCGGATTCGTCCGAAGCCATCAATCGCGGCCTGGTCGTCCCAGCCCAGTCGAGCGAAAGCACCGACGATGCGACCGTGGACCTCGACGGCCAATCCCGCGGCCAACTCTACTGGGACATCGGCGCCGACGAATATTTGCCGTTATGATGCCCTCGCTTTAGCGCGTTTGCGGCGCGGGCGTGGTGGGTCGAACGGTGGCGCGGTGTCGCGGCCTTCCAAGACTTTCTGCGCCTCCCATGGATCCTGCGCCGGCACACGCAGCCGTTTGAAGTCTTCCGCCACACGCGTCTGCGTGAGTTGAATCCCGTAGGAGCGGAAGATCGCAGCCGTCGCGTCGTAGTGGGCTTCAATCGAATTGCGGACCGATTCGAATCCCATTTGCGCGGCCTTGATCCGGTGCCCAAACAGCAATGGGTTAAGTTCGAAATACGCCATGTCGGACGCATGTGGTTCGATCACGATGATGTCGCCGGTGAAGGCGTCGTCGCGCCGATAATGCGTCAACGTCTGCTGCAGCCGCGTATGGAACACTGCGCGGAAGACTTGGTTCAACACCGCCATGATCCCATGCACCGAGAGCGGGCGCGTACTGCCGCCTTCGCGCTGCCCGCTCACATAATTCCACACCACGCGGTTCTCGATGGGGCGAAACGGGTTATAGCAGACGATCAATTGCGCACCCTTGGCAACCGCGACATCGATATGCGCCGTTTCAAATACGCCGCCGTCGACATAATCGACGCCGTGGATGCGTGCGGGACGATACACGACCGGGAGCGCTGTCGAAGCCTGCACCGCCTCGGAAATGGTCACATCACGCCGTTCATCCGGTCCGAACACGACGCGCTCCGCGGTATCGAGCGCCATCGCACAGATGTAGAGCCGTTTTTTTCGCACGCGCTCCACGACTTGAAAATTGTTCGTCAAGTGATTGCGTTCAATATTGCGGCGCAAATAGCGCTCGATCGGGGCGTTGTCGAAAAATCCGGTGGGCAGCAGTTGCAACCAACTGGGCGCGGAGCGGGTCGAGAGCACGGCCGTGAGAATATTCCAAAAGGTGGTGTAATGCTCGGCGCTGGGACGCCAGATCAGTTGCCAGAATGCGGTCGCCAAGCGCGGCCCTTGTTGCCGCCAGGTGCCGAACAACTCATGCAACGCGCCAGGGAAATAGCCGGCCGCCGCCTTCGCAAACTCCCATGGCCGCGTCACGAGTTCGCCGAAATTCGGCCAATAACAATGCC
Source organism: Deltaproteobacteria bacterium (assembly GCA_016210045.1). Classification (NCBI taxonomy): domain Bacteria; kingdom Pseudomonadati; phylum Myxococcota; class Myxococcia; species Deltaproteobacteria bacterium. The sequence goes on from JACQUX010000018.1 coordinate 52,919, forward strand.
ACGGCGCGAATTGAAAAAAGTGTTTCGAGTTGCCGTCGAGACTGCGCAACATCTCTTCCGGCGTCAGTCCGGCGCACAGCGGCGCAGCGATTAAGCTGCCGGCACTGATGCCGACGAAGATATCGAAATCGCAAACGGTGAAGTTCTCGAGGTATTCGTTGATTGCCTTCAGGCCGCCCGTCATGAACGAGCCGCCGGTCACGGCGCCGCCGGAGAGGACCAGCGCCTTCTGCGCCCACGGCTTCACGACCGAAAGATCACTCTTTTGGACAATCGTTAGGCCCATCTGTGCGCAGGATCTACTCGTCGGGTCTGTGCTCGTCAAGGTGGATGGAGATCGCCTTGACTTTTTGCGGCAGGGATCTTAGCGGCACGGTTGAAGGGGGAGCGTATGCGCACACTGCATCGAGTTGGATGGTTCGCCATCGCCATCAGTTTTGCCATTGGGCTATTCGGCACAGATGCCTGGGCACACAAGAAATATAAGAAGGACCGTGATAACAATCCGCCGGGCCTGGCCGGAGGACGCGGCACAAATTGGGAAAACCCGCCGGGTCCCGCCGGCGGGCCAGGAGCCAGCCCCGATAAGCGCCAGTGGCGCAAACAGTGGAAGAAACATTGGCGATCGCGGTATTAATGAAAGGATGCGCTATGACTCAAGCATCATGTTCCGGTCGGTGGTGCGCCTGGAAAAAATGTGTGGGGAAAGGATTAGCGGTCTTGCAACCGCTCTTTCTTCTGTTCCTCCGCCTCTTCTGGGGCTGGCAGTTCTTCATCGCCGGGAAAGGAAAGCTGACTAACATCCAGCGACCCGCTGAGTTCTTCGCCCAAATCCATATCCCGTGGCCGCTGTTCAACGCCTATCTCGTCGGCGTCACGGAACTCGTCGGCGGCCTCCTGTTGATCGTCGGGTTCGGCGCCCGCTTAGCCGCATTGGCGCTCAGCATTGCGATGAGCGTCGCAATGGCCACGGCCCATCGCGCGGAATTGGTCCAAATCATTTCCGCTCCCGATGCTTTCCTCTCCGCGTCGGCGGTCACGTTTTGGGTCGCCTCAATGGCCATCCTCTGTTTCGGCGCCGGCTGCTTTTCCGTCGATGCCTGCTGCTGCCGCCGCAAATGCGGGCAAGAGGCGAATGCAGGCGGGAGCTGCTGTGCGCCGCCGCCACCGGCCGCGCAATGACCTGCGCACGCTGGGCCAGCATTGATGTCGGGACGAATTCCGTCCTGTTGACGATCGTCGAACCCCGCGCGGACGGTGACCTTACGCCGCGTCTCGAAGTCGCCGAGATCACGCGCATCGGTGAAGGACTCGCCGCGCACGGCTGTTTTCAACCGGCAGCGATGGAGCGCACTGCTACAGTGCTCGAGCGATACGCGGCGTTATGCCGTGAACATCAAGTGACACGCATCATCGCGGTCGGCACCGCGGCATTTCGCCGGGCCACGAACGCGGACCAATTTATCGCGGCGGTGCGGCAACGGTGCGGCATCACACTCGAAGTCATTAGCGGCGCGCGCGAAGCGGCCCTCTCCTACGGTGCAGCGACGCGTGACTTCGGCAGCGACGCGCTGGTCCTCGATATCGGCGGCGGCTCCACGGAATTCATTTGGCAAGCCGACAGCCGACTCCACGCCCACTCCTTGTCGCTCGGCTCGGTCACATTGCAGGAGCAACTGGTGCATAGCGACCCGATCAGCGACGCCGACTATGCGGCCGTGCTACAGGCGATTGTCACACAAATGGACACGCTGCCGGTGATCGCCGCATCGACAGGACCAACACCGCGCCCGTTGATTGCATTGGCCGGCAGCGCCACCACGTTGGCCGCGATGCATTTGCAATTGGCGCAATATTCCCATGACCAAGTGCATGGCACGGTGTTAACGGGGGAGGACATTGCCGCACTGCTGGCGCGGCTCCGCGCGGCGTCGTTAGCCGAGCGGCGACAGATGCGCGGTTTGGAAGCGGCCCGCGCCGATGTAATCCTCAGCGGCACGATGATCTTGCAAGAAACACTGCGCCGTTATGGAATGAAGCGTGCCACGATCAGCGATCGCGGCGTGCGGTGGGGCCTGTTGTATGAACTGGCGGGAGAGGAAATGCAAAATGCAAAATAACGGAACACCGTGGCCCTCCCCATTTTGCATTTTGATCTTTGTATTTTGCATTTTACATTTCTCCGTGCAAGCTACCCCCCTACCCGACTTGGCCGCGGATCGGCTCTATGACCGGGTCTGGGCCGCGTATCTACCGACCTTGCACCAACGCTTCATGACCCATTTGCAGCTCGATGCCGACACCCAGCAGGAATTACGCATGCACCGCGGCGCCTCGCTCCGGCTGCGCTTGTGGCTCAATCGACGCGGCACGGTGCAACGCGTAGCAGTGCTCACGCCGGCGTCGAGTGAAAGCTTTACGCGCGCCTGCCGACTCGCAGCGGAACGGCTCGGGCATTTGCCCGATCTGCCGCCGGCAATTTTACAACGCGGCCAACGCGAAGGATTGGAATTTGACTTCGGGACTCGCTAAATCCGGTGTGCGCGGAAGCTTGCTGTTCGCGCGGCCGGACCGATCGCTGGCGTGGCACGCCGATGGCGTTTGCGTCTGGGACGCTGCCGGACGCATTTGCGCGGCCGATGCGTGGACCGTGCTCGCACCGCAACTCCCCGCGACAGCGCAGATCGCCCACTGGCCGCAGCATCTGATCACTCCCGGATTTATCGATTGTCACGTCCATTTGCCGCAACTGGATTGCCGCCATCGGCACGGCTACCGACTGCTCGACTGGCTCGAACGGTTCATCTTCCCCGCCGAGGCTGCGTTTGCCGACACCGCTGTGGCCCGCGATACCGCCCGCCGCTTCTTTACCGAACTACTCCGTCATGGCACCACCACGGCGCTCATTTACTGCACCATCCACGAAGCGGCCACGCAGATCGCGTTCGAAGAGGCCGCCGCGTGCGGCATCCGCGCGATTATCGGCAAAGTGATGATGGATCGGCACAGCCCGCCCGCGCTCACGGAACGGACCTCCGAGTCGCTCGCGGCCACGGAGCGACTACTCGCGCGCTGGCACGGCCACGACGATCGCCTCTACTACGCCGTCACGCCGCGCTTTGCGCTGACAAGCAGCGACACGTTGCTGCGCGAGGCGGGAAAAATCGCCGCGCAGGGTCACGCCTATTTTCAAACCCATATCGCCGAAGTCCCGGAAGAAGTGGCGCGCGCACACGAACTCTTCGGCGTCACCGATTACGTCGGCCTGTTCGCCGATTGCGGCTGCCTCGGACCGCACTCGCTCTTCGCCCACGCCATTTATCTGACCGATCCCGAATGGGCCCGACTGGCCGCGGCGCAGGCGACCGTCGCCCACTGCCCTTCGTCTAATCTCTTCTTACAAAGCGGCCGCATGCCGTACGCCAAAATGTGCGCCCATGGTGTGCGTTGCGGGTTGGGGACCGACGTCGGCGCAGGCCCGGAATTCGCGCTCTGGGACGTGATGGCGCGCGGTGTCGAACAACACGGCGCAACCGTGTTCACGCCCGACACCGCGTTTTATCACGCCACGCTCGGCGGCGCCCACGCGCTCGGACTCGCCACCACGACCGGCTCGTTGCTGCCCGGCCTCGCCGCCGATCTCGTGGTCACGCCGTTGCCTACGCCATGCGCCACTGCCGACAGCGCCCTCGCGCAGTTGATGCAACACTGGCAGCGCCACGTCCCCGCCGCGACGTACATCAACGGCACGCGCGTCTGGCCACAGACCGTAGTTAACGAATGATTCGCAGGGGTGGAGTTGACGGCAACTCCGGTGTCGACGTCTCCGCTTCCGCATCGTCTGCTGCATTCGCCGGCTCGCCCGGAATGCGATAGGTTTCCATTGCCCATTGGCCGAGATCGATTTGGCGACAACGCTCCGAACAAAACGGACGATACGGATTCCCCTCCCACAGCGTGAGCGCACGGCAGTGCGGGCAGGGATGCGGCTTATCCTTGGGCATATTCTTCCCGATAAATTTGCAACGCCTCCAACAGGATGGCCACAAATACCGGCCCGAATACGAGACCGGAAGGCCCGAGCGCATGGATCCCGCCGAGGATGCTGAGCAACAACAACACCGGATGGACCTTGACCCGGCCGCGCATCACGAGCGGCTTAATGATGTTGTCCGCTTGCGCGATAATAACCGTCCCGAACAAAGCCAGCCCGACCGCATAATGCCACTCGCCGATTAACAGGAGGTACAGCGCGCCGCCGGCCCAAATGGAAAATGCACCAACGATCGGGATGAACGAGAATCCGAACGTGATCAATGCCCATACCAGTGGCCGTTCGATCCCGCAGACGGCGAACGCGATCCCCATCAGCAGCGCATTCACGGCCGACGTGGCCACCATGCCGAGAAACACGGCCGTGACCATTTCGCGTAAGCCGCGCGAGATTTGGCGTTCGTGGTGAGGAATGATCGGCGCCGTTTCCAAGACATACGTATAGAGCCGGCCGCCATCGGCGAAGAAGACAAAGAGGAACAGGAGCCACAGCACAACATTAAAGCCGAAGTTGGCGGTCTTGGTGATCACTTGCGGAGAGAATTGATAGAGACTTTGCGCCAATTCCTTCACCGCGTCGAGCGCCATGGAGCGTAAATTGAAGTCTTCCTGCAATGGCCCGGTGAACGGGAGCAGCAATTCCTTGAGCCATTGGCTGAGTCCATCCAGCGATGCGGCGAGTTGCCCCTGTTGCAAATGCTCGCTCAAATTTTGGGAGAAGTGGATCACTTCCACGGTGATCGTCGCGACGATCCCACCGAGTGGGATCATGATCAGGCCGCACGTCGCCCCCACCGCGACGGCCGCGGCAAGATAGCGCCGCCCCCGCAACCACTGCTCGATCCGCACGTAGTACGGCTGCAGGACCATGACCACGACTAACGCCAACGCGGCCGGCTTCCAAAAGCGCTGCATCATGACCGCACCGCCGACCAGCAGGGCGATCAGGAAGAGGAGGAAAATCGTTTGTGGATTGCGGCGCATGGACGACCTCATTACCGAACTGGGTTCCAGCCCGCAAGTGGGAAGGCACTCCGGCCACTCCTCCTTGACAGCCCTCGGGGGACGTTCTAGGAACGCCGCAATTGAACGCGCGGGCGTAATTCAATGGTAGAATGACAGCTTCCCAAGCTGTATACGTGGGTTCGATTCCCATCGCCCGCTCCCAATACAAATGGGGCCTCTCGGAGGCCCCATTTGTATTGGGATTGGATAGGGGAATCGAACATATAAACTATTCGACGACCGAGGCGGGCACCGACCGCCGCAGGCGGTTGGTCGCCGAGGAAGTACCCGCAGCGCGCCAGCGCGGAGGGTACGACCGAGCCGGGGCACCCGCGCAGCGGGTCGGCGACCAAGTACCCGGAGGCCGCCAGTGGCGGCCGCAGGGTATTCCCATCGCCCGCTCAGAAATTTGCCCCGCAAATTTCTCCTCCATTCTCCATTTTCGAAAATAGAAAATAGAGGGAATTCGCCTACGGCGAATTCACACGCCAATCACCTTCAATCCATGCGCATGCGCGGCAGTGGCCAGTTGCGTGTCGTGGGTGGCGAGGAACAGATCGGGGCGGCGATAATTTTTCCAGGCCATCGCACTCGCTAAATGGATGGCATCGAGCGATCCGACCGGTGACAAGAACTGTTGTTCGGCGCGCTGCAACACTAATTCGGTGACGGGGAGGATTCCGATTTGCTGAAGTAACCGCCGACACCGCGCCAGGAGATCAATCGACTCTGCGTATGTCAATTGGCCTGTGATTTGACCTCGATGAATGACCCGAAAGCACTCCAGTTGTAACAACCGACTCGACACCGCCTCGGCAATCCGTCCCCACTCCACGAGCGGCTTCGGCTCCTCAAACAACACCCGGAGCAACACGGAGCTGTCAACATAACAATTCATCGTCGCCGTCGATCTTTGATCAGTTCCTCCACAGGATCGAAACGCTTTTGCAACTTCAGTGGGGGGAATTTGAGTTTGGCGAGTCCGGCATAACCCCCCGGAGGCGGCACTACATCGAACGGTTCCGTATCCTTGGCCTCGCCCTGATACGGAACCACGCGCCCGATCGGCGTTTCTCGATCCATCACGACGATTTCCGCGCCCTTCCGCACTTTGCGTAAGTACGCGCTGAGGTTGTTGCGCAATTCACCGATCTTGACCTTGATCATAGCCATATTTAGCCAAATTACGCCATTCGTGTCAACACCTGGGATTTCCTTGACGTCCATTGACAGCGGCCGTTCCTGCCAGGTAGGCTAGTGTGTATGGAATTTCCGATGAACGAACGGTTAGTCCAAGAAACGCTGCGACTGAAAGAAGAGCGGCGCGTCGTCCGCGAGCGCATTGCCAAAATCCAGGCCCAACGCAGCGAAGTGCGACCGGCCGTGTACGATCGCGTGCATGGCGATTACACGGCGCGGGATCGGGAAATTTCTGCGGGTTTGCAGGCCAAAAAAGTGGAAGTCGATCACGAACTCGCGGGGCTGTACGAAACACGCGCCAAATTGAGTGGCAACGTTGATAGTCATCGGGAACAGCTGGAAGAAATCCATTTCCGCCACGGTCTGGGCGAATACGACGACACGGCCTTCCAAGAAAAAGCGGATACGGTGGGAGAAAAGCTCGCGAAGTTTGAAACGTTGCTGAACGCGGCCGACACCAACATTCGCAGCTATGAACGGCTGTTTGCTGATGAGCCGGATCTGGCCGGTGTAACCGATCAGGCGACACGACCGCTGACCGCGCCGCCCGAAACGCCGCTGACCGATCTACTGGCAGATGTCGTGGCAGACGACGACGTCATGCCCGATCCACTGGAAGCGGAGGAATCCGCCGATCCGGTCGAAGGGACGGTCGAAGAGCCGGATTACCGGCTCGACGCGTCGGCCGGAAACTATTTCGGACACGGCGCCGCCGAAGCCTCCGACCCGCCGCGCGGCTCCACCAGCGAAACATCCGTCTTCCGCGTGGGCGGCGCCGAGGCCGACACCGAGGCCGGCACGGAACGGACGCCCCAGCTGCAACACACCGGTCCGCTATTGCGCGTGGCACAAGGTGCTGGGGTCGGCGGTTCGTATCCGGTATTACGCGAAACGACGATCGGCCGCACCGACGCGAATACGGTGGTCCTCAAAGAAGCGAAGGTGTCGCGCCAACACGCGAAGATCACGGCCAAAGGGAAACAGTGGATCCTCACGGACTTGCAAAGCTCCAACGGCGTCTTCGTGAACGGCGAGCAAATCACAGCACCCGTCACACTCAAAGACGGCGACCAAATCCAAATCGGCGACTCGACGCTTGAATTTATGGTGTAGAGCGGGCTGCCCTATTGGCAAATGCCCTCATCGCAGGAAGTTCCGCCGGGACAATACGTAGGCGCACTGGCGCTGAACACGCCGTCAGGACCGCAATCGACTTGGATCAGCTGCGGCCCAACGCAATAATCGGGAATCGTCTGCCCCGCGCTATCGGTAACATAGCCGAGAGTCTCGACAGCATTCGTCGCATCGGAATCCGTGCATGGATGACAGTGATCGGTAATGCAAAATGTCCCGTCCGGACACGCCACGGGCTTGTAGCTGGCGAAACCACCCTCTTTCAAGCAATACGTTTCCGCGCTAGTCCAGGGATCGGCGCATTGATCGACAAAGATACCGGAGTTTGGCACTGGCTTTCCCTGGTACAGAAACTGGACATAGTCGTGCGTCGTGGGATCGTTACTGCCTCCATCCGTCTCTTCACACGTCTGTTGCCCCGATTGACAGGCATCTGCGACGCACACCGTGCCCGGCGGACATGCACTGGGTGCCCCCTGGAGGTCTCCCGCATCGCACCAATACTGCCAAATGGATGTCGTCAACGGTTGACCGTACAGTGCGCTGACATCGCCTTCCAGCAGCGCAATGCACCAATCGGCCGCATCTCCGAGCGGCAACATGACGGTGCCTGGCAGTAGTGGATCTTGGTCGGGGTCCGTCTCGCCGGTGCACTGCAGTGGACCACTCTCGCTACACGCACCTGCAGCGCAGGTGGTCCCATCAGGGCAATCCGTGACAATCGCATTGTCTTCAATCCGTTGCTGTTCCTCAATCACATTGTCCGTGAGCATCGTGGGACATTGATATTGTTTGACCTGCGTTGCGCTGACACACTGGTCGGGAAAGGTGCTGCTATCGCCATTGGAAAACGCGAAAAACATATGTCCGGCATCGGAAGCGATGGCCCCGGGATCGGAATCCAGACAACGCGCGTCTCCACAAATGCCCGCTACACAAGTTTCTCCGGACGGACAGGGGAGCACATCGTGCTGTTCCTGTCCGAAATGATCGCAGGTAATGAATTCTATGTTCGTCGCGCCGACACAGAGACTCATGGACGTACTCTGTTCCCACGTCCAGAGATGCGCTCCCGCCGGCACGGTCTCGGGAGTCGGATCCTCACACCCATCGATCGGGGGTTCAGTGCAGCGGCCTTCGGCACAAGGACACGTCACAAATTTCACCAGATCCGTCTCCGCCGTGTCGCCGCCCCGATAATACGTACACACACTTTCTTGCAGCAGGTTCGGCGTTTTGCAGGTGTCCGGCACGATCTCCCAATGATCTTGCTTCCAATAACTGAGACTTCCCTTGTGCAAATAGTCGCGCTCGTCGGTGTCAATGCACTGGAACTGCTCGGGCGGAATGTTGACCTCCGGCGGCGGTGCCGATTGCACTACTTGGGTATCGGGCAGCGAGGCATCGGTCGGCACAACGAATCCGGTGTCGACAAAGTCGCCATCGAGTCGTCCACTGCAACCACTGGTCAAGAGTTGAAATTGGATACGCCACTGACGGGCCGTTGCATCCGGACACAGCCGGAAAGGCCGCTCGGCACCAGCCGCTGGGGACAATGCGACATCCAGACACGGCTGCGCTGCCACCGGCATCACGGTAATCGGGCCATCAATGTGCGTCCGATAGTCGCTGCGCGCTAAAACGTCGACCGCGCGCATACCAAGGTCTGCGGCCGCTCCGCGCGTGAGTGGCAATTCAGACATATAGTGCCTCCTGCACCTATATCGGCACCACGTCGCGAAAGTTGCGAAAAAAATCCACCGGCACTCCTCAGGCCACCGACTCAGCCCAACACGGAACGCTTAGGAAATCCCCCCCCAATTGGGGCCGGTGGCGAGGTTGACTTGGAGGGGGACGCGCCAGACGGCGCCGGACGGGAGGCGGACGTCTTCCATCGCGGTGCGGACGACGGGGATCAGGCAATCGAGGTCGGCCTGCGGGACTTCGAAGACGAGTTCGTCATGGACTTGGAGCAGCAGGCGGGCGTTCGCGCATGCGGTGGGGAGGCGGCGGGCGATCGCGACCATCGCCACTTTAATGATGTCGGCGGCAGTGCCTTGGATCACGGTGTTGAAGGCCATCCGTTCGGCGTTGGCGCGGACGGCGGCGTTGTGGCTGCCGAGTTCGGGGAGGAAGCGGCGGCGACCGTACAACGTGCTCACTTTTCCGGCGTGGCGGGCATCCGCCAACACTTGTTCCCGATAGGCCGCGACGCCCGGATATTGGGTGAAATATTGGTCGATGTATTGTTGCGCCGCGGCCGGTGCTAGGCCCAACTGCTGCGCCAGTCCGTACGCGGTCTGGCCGTAGATCACGGCGAAGTTGATCGTCTTCCCGACCATCCGTTGGACACTACTGACTTGGTCCGGCGCGACGCCGAACAACGACGCGGCCGTTTCGGCATGGACGTCGCGATCCGCAGCAAACGCCGCAACGAGGCGCTGATCTTCGCACGTATGCGCCAACACGCGCAGTTCGATTTGCGAATAATCGGCCGCCAGCAACACGTGGTTCGGCGCGGCCACGAAGGCCTCGCGGATTTGGCGCCCTTCGTCGGAACGGATCGGGATGTTTTGCAAGTTCGGGTCACTCGATGAGAGTCGTCCGGTCGCGGCCACTGTCTGATTGAATGACGTATGAATACGGCCGGTCGTCGGATCGATCAGTTTCGGTAACGCGTCTAAATAGGTGGAGAGGAGTTTTGCCAACGAGCGGTGTTCCAGGATCAAGCGCGGCAGCGGATGTTGTGCAGCGAGGCGTTCCAACACATCCGCGTGGGTGGCGTAGCCGGTCTTGGTCCGCTTGGCGCCGGGGAGTTGCAGTTTTTCGAACAAGATCACGCCCAACTGTTTCGGCGACGCGATGTTGAAGGCCTCTCCGGCGGCGCTGAAAATTTCCGCCTCGACGCGGCTCAGGCGTTCGCGCAAGCCTTTGGCCAATTGTGCGAGTTTGGTCGCGTCCACCGCCACGCCGACGGTTTCCATGGCCATCAACACGTGCAGCAGCGGCATTTCCACTTCGCGAAACAGCCATGCCAATCCCTCTTGTTCCAACTCCGGCAGGAAGCGGATGGCCAATTGCCACGTCGCGTCTGCGTCTTCGGCAGCGTAACGGCACGCATCGTCGAGCGGGACATCGGTAAAATCTTTGCGCTCGCCCTCCCCGCTCGCCAGCACATCGCGAAACGTGATCATCGTGTGGTCGAGGTATTGTTGCGCCATCGCGTCGAGTCCATGCGGACCGCCAGGGTTTAACAAATACGCGGCGATCATCGTGTCGCAGACGACTCCGGCCACCGGCAGGCCGTGGCGCGCCAGGATCGGGAGATCGAACTTCGCATTTTGCAGATATTTGGCGACCTGCGCGTCCCGTAACACCGGCCCGAGCATCGCGACGACGGCTTCCAGCGGCAGTTGCGGCGGCACGCCGAGGTATTGGTGGCGCAGCGGGATATAAACCGCTTCGCCGGGCGCGACGGCCATCGAGATCCCGACCAGTCCCGCGTGGCGCGGATTCAAACTCGTCGTCTCGGTATCGAGCGCGCACTGGCCGACGGAGCGGACGCGCTCGACCCACTGGGCCAGCGCGGCGGGTTCTGTGAGGCATTGATAGCCCGCCCGTTCCAACGAGACATGCGGCGCCAGCTCTTTCTGCAAGCTCGTGAATTCGAATTGTTTGAAGAGTGCGCGGAGTTGTTCGGTGTCGCTCGGCGCGACGCGAAGCGCGGCGTCGCTGTAGGTCAACGGGACATCCAACCGAATCGTTACCAGCTGCTTCGACAGCCGCGCCGCCGCGCCGCTCGCCTGGAGTCGTTCTCCCAACTTACCTTTAATCTCCGTCGCGTGGGCCAATACCCCTTCGACATCGCCCCATTCCTGAATCAGTTTGATCGCGGTCTTTTCGCCGATCCCGGCGACGCCGGGCACATTGTCGACTGCGTCGCCCGCCAAGCCCAGCACATCGGTCACTTGCGCAGGCGTCACGCCGAACCGGTCGCGCACGCCGGCGGCGTCGGTGCGCTTGTCGCGCATCGTGTCCCAGAGCGCGACGCGGTCATCGACCAATTGCATGAAGTCTTTGTCGCCAGTGATGATCACGACGTCATGTCCCGCCGCCGTGGCGTGGCGCGCCAACGTCCCGATCAGGTCGTCGGCCTCGAATCCCGGTTGGACGAATTGCGGCAGGCCGAGGCCTGCGACGATCTGCGAAAAAAACGGGAACTGCGGCACTAAGTCGTCGGGCGGTTCAGGACGGTTCGCTTTGTAGGCCGGAAACAACGCTTCGCGGAAACTCGGTTCTTTCGCGTCGAACACCACGGCTGCATAAGTCGGGCGACAGGTCTGGAGAAACTTCCACAGCATTTGGGTAAAGCCATAAAGGGCGTTGGTCGGAAAACCGTGGCTGTTGGAGAGATTGCGAATGGCGTAATAGGCGCGAAAGATGTAGCCGGAGCCGTCGATTAAGTAGAGAGGCGTGTCCATAGTGGGCGTATGCGCACGGGCCTATACTCAAATGAGACTCCATTGACAATCCCAGGATCGATCGCCTAGACGCATTGGCGGGGGAAGAAAGGTCGTCGTATGGCGCGAAGCCGCTTCCTTCACATGTTTGGAGTCGCATTGGGCTTAATGTTGTTGCTGTTTGTGGGATCGGCGCGCGCCGCGACAACAAACGCGCCATTTCTCCGCATCGAGGGCCAGCAACTGGTGCTCGACAAGCGATTCCTCGGACGTTCACTGGTTTTCCTCCCAGGACAGATCGAGAGTAGTCGGCCGGCAATCCCCGCGTTTTCGTCAGCATCTGTGCCGATCGTGCATTTCCAGCGCGGCAATGGCGTAGTGTATTTAGTCGAGGAACCACGCGCCACCGCGTGGCTACACAGCAGTGTGACAACACAACACCTGGCCACGTTTCCGCTGTTGCGCGAAACGGCGACGGCACTGGCGTTCGACTTTCACAGCGGGGCGCTCCACGATTTCTTCCGATCGCCGCTGTCGCAACAAACGGCGACAGACACCAACGCCATGCTGCTCGCAACGCCGACGCCCGCCCTCGATGGGGCGTATTTTCGGAGCCATGCCGCCGGTCCCGGATGGTTCACGATGGAGCATGTGGTCGGCAACGCCGGCGCCGTGTTTCGGTACACGTTTTGGTTGGCCGATCACTCCACACTGACGCCGCTCCGCGACGATCGCGACGACGCCATCGGACTCTTTCCGCCGCAGGCCTGGCTTGGAATGCAGCGCACGCCGCCGATCGTCTGGCGCGTGCATCCGGAACGGCCCTTCACGTTCCATCTCTCCGCCAATATGCCGCAACACGTCCGCGCAGCCGTGCGCGACGGGGCGTTGGCGTGGAATACAATTTTTCATCGCGATGTCATCCATGTTGCAGACGCACCGGCCAGCCTGGCGCCCGGCGATCCGCGTTACCCGATGATCTACTGGTCAGAGCTCCCGCATCGCAACGCCATTGCGCAGATGCAGGCACACCCGCTTACTGGAGAGATTTTGAACGCGGTGATCGTCGTGCAAGCCGGGTGGGCCGAAGTGACACCGGTCGATTTCACCGAGATCCCGGCCACGCCTTCGGCGTTCCGCTTTGCGCCCACCACGGCACTCTGTGACTATCGGGCCATGTCGCCACACGCGGCGATGTACGGCACGGCCTTCGACGATGCCACGCTACAACATCTGGGATTGCTGCAGCTGCGCGCCGTCGTGATGCACGAAGTCGGACACGTCTTGGGATTGCGCCACAACTTCGCGGGGAACTTAGGCACGGAAATCCCGCCTGATGCCGACGCCGCGGACTTCGCGCAGTTAGTGGAAGGGACACGCCCCGCCGACACGCCGCTCCCCTCCAGCTCGATTATGGACTACCTCCCACTCGCCGATGATGTGCGGATGACACACCCGGGCCGGTATGACGCCGCCGCGATCGCTGCGGCCTATCCGGAATTCCAGCTCGACACACCGCGCGATGCAGACTCGGTCCGCTTCTGCACCGATGAACAAGTCGGGGCGATTGCCGACTGTGCACGCCGCGACGGCGGCGCGGAGCCGATTGCGTGGTGGGCGGGGGTCGTCGAATCCGGGATCGAGGCCTATAATCAGTGGATCATTGATAACGTCATTATCCCCGCCGACCAATTCGATCGCTTCCAACCGGATGAGCAGTTGCGTACCGAATTGGCGGAGGGGCGCATCGGGGAAGGGCTCCGCGCACTGCAGCGCTATGCTGAAGGGCGTCACACCTGGGTGCTGCACGGCCACTATCCGTTTGAGCGGGCCACGCAGGCGCGGGCGACGTTGGCGCGCTTAGGTCTCGGCCTGTTCCCCAATCGCCATCCGGCCGTCCGCGAAGACCTCGCCGCGCAACTCGCAACGCTGGAAACAGCTGCGCCCAGCGACACCCCCCATGGCCGCTGGGCGCAACAAGTCTTGATCAATATCCAAGCCGCGCTCGATGCGCTGCCTCTGGGGGCGCGGGAGGTTACTGCAACACGCCACCCACCACAGCCGGATCGTCTGTAACGGTCGGAGCGGTATCCATCTCCGGATCCTCGAACGTCCCGGTCGGCTCTCCAAGATCCTCAGCCGTCAACCCACTGCACGCGCTGAGATCCACGACTTGCATCGTCTGCTCAATCTCCATCGGCCGCACGTAGTAGGTCGTACCGTCGCACACGACTTCGCTCCCATTGGAAATCGCAAATTCCGGCACCCAGTGGCTGAAACCGCTCTCTTCGTCCGCGATCTCTGTCCACGGAATTCCGTGTAACTGACCTTCGCCTTGGTAGTCCAAGAGGAACTTCTCCGACGACCCTTCGCTTGCCTCACTGGCCGGAATCACATGCGTATAAAGACATTGCCACGGCTGATCAAAGCTCACGATCGCTCCATCGCTATCCAACAACGCCGAGTACCGGTTCCACTGATTGGGCCCACTCTCCCACATATACGTCACATCCTGGCTCCAGACGTCCCAGACGTTCGCGAGCGTCGCGGCCACATCGCTGAGCAGCATGGCACCACCATGGATGCCCCATGAAAACATCGTGCCGGTCAGATCGGCGCCGGCGACGACTTGCACCGGCTCGCCGTTATAGCGCAGCACATAGTCATCGGCGCTAAAGGTGTACTCATGGGGAGCGTTCACATCTTCCACTTCCGGCAAATAAATGTCGCCACTGCTCGCCTCGTCTTGGGTGATATTCGCTTTGAGACATTGCGTGTAGCACTTGAGCGTGATCGGTCCGGCCGCCAAGATTGCATCCGTCGGGGCCACGAAGTCGTTCGTGTAATAGGGGATCTCCATTTCATTCGTGATGATCCCGTTCTCCGGCACGACGAGGTCGAGACTGCCGAGGCCGTCTTTCCAGAGATTAAACTGATTGTTCGCGGCCAACACGACCGGTATCGGCTCCGCTTCCGCCGCAAAGGTGCACCCAGTCCCCTCCGAACAGGTCTCACGCCCAACAATTAAGAACTGACTCCCATCCCACTGGACGTGCAATTGACTCGCCGTCTCGCTATCCCATTTCTTGAAAGTCGCCCCGATAAAGTCGCCCAGCTGCAGGCTGTGTCGCACGCGGCTCACCAATCGACCTTCGCCGAGAAAGACGGTGAGGGGGACATCGTCCTCGCCGAGCACGGCCATACCCGACGTCACTGTAACCTCTTCCTCGGGAAACCAGACGCCATAATAACTGCCCCAACCCTGAACATCACCGTATTGCAGGCTCATGCCGCCGTTTAATTCGGCCCGCGCCCCATCGGCTCCGTACAGATTGTACGACCATGCGTGTTCGTCAAAGGCGTGCCGGTCGAGGCACTCTTGCTCACTGCCGTAATCGCTCAGATAGTGATTGGCATCGAACGCCACATGCACGGATTTTTCTTCAAACGTCAGTCCCTCCGCGCCCTTTCCCTGTCCGCCCCCGCCGCCAGACGGGACGGCGCGGTGCATCGAGGCCCTTCCCGTCGAGCCATCCGGCGACACGACCGCATAGAGCATTTCCTGCATGAAGCCCTCTTCCCCCATATTCATCTGCAGGATGATCTGACCGTCGTCGGCCCGGGAGGCCGACAAGAACGCATGCATCACTGGTATGCCGTCGGAGTATCCGACAAAGTTGAGCTGGAAGATTCCGTATTTGTTCGACGGGCTGACCCCTTCCGTGATTACCATCTCGCCACGGATTTCGTCAAAGAAGCCCATTTCGTCGTCGAACGGAATCCACGCCTGCATGATATGGGGACTTTCCGTATTCGCTCGCGAAGAATTCACAATCCATTTCTCGTATTCTACATCGTCCACAAGTGCCTGGTCGCTCGCCTCCCCACTCTGATTCGCGCTCTTCGAACAACCCTCCGCGTTCACCAGCGCAATGTAATTGCCCTGATTGACCATATCGGCATAGTGAGTATCGGCGATACTGCACATGATCTCATTGAATTGGTCCAACGCCTCCATCGAGCGGTCGTAGACAAAAATCTCGGCCTCGTCGGTCACGTAATCACCGCTCGTCGGCTCCGCTTTTAAACCGCGCAGCGACTTCGCGAGACTCGGACTCCCGCTTTCATTCGCGGAGACGAGCGCCATTTGCGAGGCCACTTCCAGCCCCGGCACGCTGGTGTCGCCGGTCGCGCCGCCGGTGCCGCCCGTACTCACGCTCCCGGTCACCCCGCCACTGCAACCCATCGCCAACGTCCAGGCCAATCCGAATGCGAGCGGTACCACCAAGAATAGCCGTCTTTGCATAGCCCCCCCTCGGTTGCGTTTCGAACCCGCGAATGCGCCAGAGACACACAGGGTCTGCAAGGGCAAGGCCAGCGTTGTGAAAAAAATGGCCGGCGGAATTCATGGACTTGCCACTGCGCAGCGCGGCAGCACGGGTGAAAGCCCACTCAAGAGGAGGGGGTATGATGGTGGAATTGACCCAGGGAAAGCGGGCGGCCAACGCCGCCCACCACCTTATTCTTTTAGTAACCGCTGAAAAGCGCGCTTGGTGGTCTCCCAGCCCAAGTGGCCGATCGCTTCGGTGAGCGGGATCTCTTTGGGGCACGCGCGCACGCAATTTTGTGCGTTTCCACAATCGGTCAGGCCGCCGACGCCCATGATCGCATCGAGGCGTTCATGTTTATTTAACGCACCGGTCGGATGACTGTTGAACAGCGTCACTTGGCCGAACGTGAACGGCCCGATGAACGGCGAATGGCTGTTGAATTGCGGACAGGCCTCCATGCAACAGCCGCAAGTCATGCAGCGGGAAAAGAGATAGGCCTTTTCCTGCACCGCCGGCGCGACTTTCGGGCCGGGGCCGAGATGGTGCGAGCCGTCGATCGGGACCCAGGCACGGACTTTTTTCAACGTGTCGAACATTGCGCCGCGATCGACGATTAAATCGCGGACCGGCGGAAACTTCGACATCGGCTCCAACGTGATCGGCTGCTCGAGTTGATCGATCAACGCACTGCACGCTTGGCGCACCTTGCCATTGATCAGCATGGTGCACGCGCCGCAGACCTCTTCGAGACAATTCGAGTCCCAGACCACCGGCTTGACCGTGCGTCCCGCCGCGTCGACCGGATGGCGCTGGATTTCAATCAGCGCCGAAATGACGTTCATCCCCGCCCGATACGGCACCGCAAACTCCTGCCAATACCGCGGGCTATGGACATTATCGCGGCGCGCAATTTTTAGACGGACGGTCTTGGCCATGGGACGGCATCCTCAGTTATGCATAATTCCGCAACTTCGGTTCGACGTATTTAATGTCTACCGGTTCGTACGACAGCTCCGGTCCGGCCGGCGTAAAGCGCGCCTGCGTAGTTTTCATCCATTCGCCATCGTTGCGATCCGGGAAGGCCGGCTTGAAATGCGCCCCGCGACTCTCGTTGCGCTGCAACGCGCCTTTGACGATCACTTTCGCCAAGTGGAGCATGTTATCGAGATGGCGGAGGAACAGCAGCTCCGCATTGGCCCAGCCGGAGGTGTCGAGCGCCTTCGCGTGCGACCAACGGTCGTGCAGCGCACCCACCTGTTCGTACGCGGCCGCCAATTTGTCGTTATGACGGACCACCGAGACGTCGCGGATCATTAATTCAGCGAGTTCGTCGTGCAGACGATGCGGATTCTCCGCGCCGTTCATTGCCAAATGGGCCTTGATTTTTTCCGTCTCCCGCAACTTCGCCGCTTCAAACAGGCTGGACGGCGCGGCGGCAGACGATTTGGCGGCATCTTGCACATAGTGCGCCGCATTCGGCCCCGCGACCATTCCGGCGTAAACGCAAGAAAGGAGCGAGTTGGCGCCGAGTCGATTCGCGCCGTGATATTGATATTCGCATTCTCCCGCTGCAAACAGGCCGGGGATATTGGTCATATGGCGATCGTCGACCCACAGCCCGCCCATCGTGTAGTGCATCGATGGGAAGACCTCCATCGGGACCTTCAAGGGATCGCCCCCGGCGAATTTTTCGTAGATTTCGACGATCCCGGCCAACTTGCCCTTCAGAATTTCTTTCGGGATATGGGTGACGTCGAGATAGACTTTCGGCTTCCCTTCCACGCCGAGTCCCAATTCGAACACAATCTTGTAAATAGCGCGCGACGCCACATCCCGCGGGACCAAGTTGCCGTATTTTGGATACCATTCTTCCAAAAAGTACCAACGTTTCCCGTCGCGCGGGACCCAGACGCGACCGCCGTCGCCACGCACCCCTTCGCTGATCAGCCGATTCTTATCTTCGCCCGGGATCGCGGTGGGATGGAATTGGATCATCTCACCGTTGGCGTAGATCGCGCCTTGTTGATACAACGACGACTGCGTGGAGCCGGTGCAATTACGCGAATTGGTGGAGCGCCCGTAAATCAAGCCAACGCCGCCGGTCGCGATAATGACCGCATCCGCAGGAAAGGTCGCGACTTCCATGGAAGTGAGCGAACACGCCACGATCCCGCGACAGACGCCGTGGTCGTCCAGCACTGCGGAGAGGAATTCCCAGCCTTCGAAGCGTTCGACCAGACCGGCCACTTCGAAGCGGCGCACTTGTTCATCGAGCGCGTAGATCAGTTGCTGGCCGGTCGTCGATCCGGCGAACGCGGTGCGGTGAAACAGCGTCCCGCCGAAGCGGCGGAAATCGAGATTGCCTTCCGGCGTCCGGTTAAACTGCACGCCCATGCGATCGAACATATAGACGATCGCCGGCGCCGCTTCGCACATCCCCTTCGGCAGTTCCTGATTCGCAAGGAAGTCGCCGCCTAACACCGTTTCGTAAAAATGTTGCTGCGGCGAATCGCCTTCCCCTTTGTTATTGACCGACGCGTTGATCCCGCCTTGCGCGCATACGGAATGCGACCGCCGACACGGGACGGTGGAGAAAATTTTTACCGACTGGCCGGCCTCGGCGAGTTTGATCGTCGCCATCAGCCCAGCCAGTCCACCACCTACGACAATGAAATTCGGTTTTGCCATTAGCCAAACACCCGCATGATCGCGAGCCCCCACGTTGCCATGCCGACGAACACGAACCACGAGACTGCCGACGCCCGCCGCTGCGCCGCCGGACTGACGGTGATCCCCCACGTGATCAGCGACGTCGCAAGGCCGTTGGCGAAGTGGAAGGTCACGGACAAGATGCCGATTGCATAGAGCCACTGGGCCCATTCCGGCGCCAACAGTTGCTGCATATCCCGATAGGTGAAATGCCGGTTGCTCATCGCTGCGGCAATCCGCGTCGTCCAGACGTGATACGCAATGAACAACAGCGCGAACCCGCCGGTGACTCGTTGGAGAAAATACATCCAATTGCGATAGTAGTTGTAGCGCAGGAAATTGTTCGCGCCCGTCGCCGTAATCACGATCCCGAGCGCGACGTGGAAGAAAATCGGCAATCCGATCAGGCCGATCTCGAGGCCGACGACCAACGGCAGGCCTTGCAAATCGACGACCATCCGATCGAACGCCTCGGGACCTTGGAACGCGTACGAGTTCGAAAAGAAGTGTTCGAGGACAAATGCCCCGATCGGCACCACACCGAGCAATGAATGTAAGCGGCGCAACCAGAAATACTGGAGCCCTTTAGGACCACTGGATGCCATCGACCGTCTCTTTCACATGTTGAACCGATGCGTCAAACAGCGTCCGCTCGTCGGAGTTCAACGGCAGTTCCACGATTTTTTCCACACCGTGCGCGCCGATAATGGTCGGTACGCCGATGTAGTAGCCTTGCACGCCATATTCGCCGCGACACATCGCCGCACTGACCAACAGTCGCCGTTGTCCGGTCAGATAACTTTCCGCCATTTCCAACGCCGCGATCGCCGGCGAGACAAACGCCGAACCGGTCTTCAACAGACCGACAATTTCGCCGCCGGCCTGCTTGGTCCGATCCACGATTAGTTGCAGTTGTTGCGGCGTCAGGAAGTTGGTCACGGGGACGCCGCCGACCGTGCAGTAGCGCAGCAATGGGACCATCGTGTCGCCATGCCCACCGAGCACCATCGCGCTGACATCGCGCACGCTGACGCCAACCACCTCCGCAACGAACGCCCGGAACCGCGCGGAGTCGAGCACGCCGGCCATCCCGCAGACCATTTGTGGTTGAAAGCCGCTCAATTTCTGGAACGCATAGACCATCACGTCGAGCGGGTTGGAGACGACGATCACGAACGCGCCGGGGGCGTATTCGCGGACGTTGGTCGCGACGGTGCGCATGATGCCGAGATTGGTCTTCAGCAAGTCGTCGCGGCTCATCCCCGGTTTGCGCGGGATGCCGGCCGTGACGATCACGACGTCCGCACCGGCGATGTCAGCATATTGCGTCGTGCCGCTGACGCGGCAATCGCTGTCCAGCAACGGAGCACATTCCCAAATATCGAGCGACTTCCCTTGCGGGACCCCGTCGACGACATCGAACAGCACGACGTCGCCCAAGCGCCGCTGCACGGCTTGTTGCGCCAACACGCCGCCGATATTTCCACCGCCGATCAGAGCAATTTTCTGGTTCGCCATATCCCGTCTCCTTACATCTGCGCGACAATCGCCTTCCCGAACTCCGAACATTTAATTTCGGTCGCGCCCGGAATCTGGCGCGCGAAATCGTAGGTCACGGTCTTGGCCGCTATCGCACGTTCGAGGCCGCGTTCAATGAGCGCCGTCACCTCCGGCCACCCGAGATGCTCAAACATCATCCCGCCGGAGAGGATCACCGAACTCGGATTGACTTTATCAAGGTTGGTATATTTCGGCGCGGTGCCGTGCGTGGCCTCGAAGACCGCGCGCCCGGTGACGTAATTGATGTTGGCGCCCGGCGCGATCCCGATCCCGCCCACTTGCGCCGCGAGCGCGTCGGACATGTAGTCGCCGTTCAAGTTCAACGTCGCCACGACCTCGAAGTTTTCCGGTCGGAGTAAAATCTGTTGCAGGAAATTGTCGGCAATCACATCTTGGACCAGGATCTTGTCGCCCGGCTTTCCTTGGCATTCTTCCCAACCCACCAATTTGCCGGCGAACTCGTCGCGTGCCAGTTCGTACCCCCACTCGCGGAAACCACCTTCGGTGAACTTCATGATGTTGCCTTTATGGACCAACGCCACGTTCTTGCGCCCGTGCTGGATCGCGTATTCGAACGCAGCGCGGATCAGGCGTTTGGAGCCCTCGCTGGAGACCGGCTTGATCCCGATCGCGCTCGTCTCCGGGAAGCGGATTTTTTTCACGCCCATCTCGTCTTGGAGAAAGTGGATGACTTTTTTCACTTCCGGCGTCCCGGCCTGCCATTCGATCCCGGCGTAGATGTCTTCCGTGTTCTCGCGGAAGATGACCATATTGACCTTGGTCGGATCCTTCAGCGGCGACGGGACGCCTTGATAATACCGGACCGGCCGCAGACAGGTATAAAGATCCAGCTCCTGGCGCAGCGCCACATTAATGCTGCGGATCCCCTTCCCCACCGGTGTGGTGAGCGGGCCTTTAATCGCAATGAGATATTGTTTAATGACGTCGAGCGTCTCTTCCGGCAAATAATTCGGCGGACAGGCGTCGCCGTAGACGGTCTTGGCCTTCTCCCCGGCGTAACATTCGAACCACGTTATTTTCCGCTTCCCGCCGTACGCCTTCTCTACGGCCGCGTCGAAGACATATTGCGACGCCCGCCAAATGTCCGGGCCGGTCCCGTCGCCTTCGATGAACGGAAGGATCGGATGATCCGAAACTTGCAGCTTGCCATTCTTGATCGTGACCGTGTCGCCCTGAGTGGGGCGCTGAAGTGGCGATGCCATACGTGCTCCTAACCGTGGGTGAGATAGATTTTGGCGGCGTGATAGATGACGGAGCGGGAAAACGCAAGGATCTTGGTGCAGTGTTCTCGGTACGGTGTTCGACCTGTTCAAACGGAAGTGTTCGGGATTGCAACACTCCCACGCCCGAGCACCTGCATGTTCCCCCACAAGCACGCTGGCACAGCAATTGAACTTCCACGGCGCACGGGCCACGGACGGCTCGGCCAACCTAAGGAGCGCACCGTGGAAACAATTGCTGCAATCCTCCCCCGAGTCCTCACGGCGCTCCACGAGTGGGCGTTCGCGGCCGCACCACCCCCGAAACTCCCGCGCGACGCGCGCCCGCCACCGCACCGCGCCCGGGTCGCGCTCACCATGTCCGCACGTTCGGCGCCGCGGCGTTGGGGCGACTGTTACCATGACGCCGATTGTTGGCAGCCGCACGCGCTGTGCGTGAAGCACCAGTGCGTCCCGCATTGTCACGACACCGACGCGACCAACTTCACTGCGGACCTAAACGACGTGGCCGAACAGGCCTTCACGCCCGGACGCACCACCGCCTATCTGCCGCATGCCGGGCCGGGAAAGACATTGCTGTGGCAACCGATCGACCAAGTCGATGGCTGCAAGACTTCATCGCTGTTACTGGAATATAGCTGCATGGCACCGGATGGCGGGGCCCAAGGGTCACCGCAATTCCAATTTCATTACATCTTCTGTCCGCCCCAAACGCTCTGCCAAAGCACGACCGACGCCACGAGCGGCGTCACTGCCGCCGCATGTGTGCCACTGCCACCTCCGCCCCCTGAACTAACGCCCGATTGCGTGACAGGTGCCGGTCCGTATTGGATGCCGCTCGGCCTGGCTACGAATACCAGTCCCACATACGCCCTCCAAGTCCATGGCGGCACCCTGTTTGCCGGCGGCACGACCGGCGTACGGCGTTGGGAATCCAACACAGGCCTCTGGCAGGCAATCAATGATGGATTCCCGCTCCCGGCATGGGGTTCCGCGCCGCTGATTGTCGATCTCGCTACCGCCGGAGGCGACCTCTTTGCCGTAATGCACAACGCCGCCGTGGATTCTTTTTTCCGCCGCAATCCCTCCACCGCGGCATGGGAACCCGCAGGGCCCACACCGCTCGCGGCTCACGTGTTACTGCCGCACAACGACACGCTCTTCCTCGGCACCGACGACGGCCTTGCATGGTACGACCCGCTATTGAACACCTGCAGCCCACTCGACGCGAGCACCGACGCCTCCATTTACAGCCTCCTCCAAGTCGGCACCCAACTCCTTTACGGCACCGGAACCGGCCTCGTGCGCGGTATCGACCTCGATACCAACGCGACCACGCCGTTCGATGCGTTCTCCCCCACCGGTATCGTCACCGCGCTCGGCGTCTTCGGTGAGTATCTGTATATCGGCGCCCAAGCGGGGCTCACGCGGTGCTGGACCGAAGATGGGGTTTGGGGCAGCGCTGAGACGTACTGCGAACCGATCGAACCCGAGACCGGATTCCCACTCGGGGAATTCGTGCAAGCGATCACGGCATTCAACGACACCTTGTATCTCGCCTCCAGCCTCGGTGTCGTTCGCTTTCAGGCCGACAACGACACGTGGCATCTGGCCAACGCCGGGCTGTTACCGGGCGACAGTGGCGATCTCACGACGCATGCCTTCGCCATCTACCAAGACATGCTGCTGGTCGGGACGCAACAGGGAGTCTCGCAGCAATGTCCGTAAAATAACACGCCGACACTGGGCTCCCGCAGAACCAACCAATATATGCTTGACAGGTGACATATATGACATCTACTGTATGGAATATGTTTCGCACGATGGTCTATCTCGACACGCAAGACCGAGACTCGCTATTGCAACGCGCGAAGTCTGCCGGCACCTCCATGGCTCAACTGATCCGCGACGCGATTCGCCAGTATCTGCAACAGCCGCAACGCGCTGCCACTTGGGCCACCGACCCGATCTGGCGCTGCGCCGCACTCGCCGCCGACGGCCCCGCCCGCTCGGACGCCGAACACCACGACGCGGTCTTGTACAGGGGTTGTTAAAAATGTTCAATGGCGAGGCTGTTCAAAAAGGTCCAGATGCTAGGCGGCCCGCCCGTCCGCGACCGGAGCGTACATGGTCGTACGTGAGGATCGCGGGCGGGCGGGCCAACAACGCAGATGGGCCTTTTTCAACAGCCTCGTACGGAGCCAATCAGTGAGCCGCGGCCTCTTCGTCGACACGAGCGCGTGGAAGGCACTCGTCGACGCGAAAGAAAAATCGCACGATCGCGTCCGGCGAGAATTCGAACGCTGTCAGCGCGAACGCGTCGGCCTGGTCACGACCGACTACGTGCTCTCTGAGACCTTCACACTGTTGCGCTTGCGTTGCAGCCACGACGTCGCGGTCCAATTCGGCGACATGTTGTTTGCCAGCCACGTCACGAAGGTGCAGCCGATCACCGCAGACCAGTTCCGGCAAGCCTGGGCGGTCTTCGGCCGCTACGCCGACAAGGCGTTTTCCTTCGTCGATTGCACGTCGTTTGTGGTCATGGAGCAGCAGAAACTCCGCGAGGCCCTCGCGCTCGACGCCCACTTCACCCAATACGGCTTCCGCACCCGGCCGGGGAAGTAACGTCCTGGAGCACGGACTGCCAATAGCGGATGACGAATTGCAACCGCCAGGCGTCACGCGCGGAGAGTGCGAATTGTTGCACAGCGTGTGCAATATCGCGCCGCGTGAGCCCGGGGAGCGGGCGGCGGACCAGTGCCCGCAGCGCCTGGCCGAGCGGATGACGAGTAAAGACTTCGGAAAAACTGCTGCCGCGCGCTAACTGCCAAAAGAGACCCTCCAAATCGTCGCGCGGAAACGCCAGCGCCTCGATGAGTGGCTCGATCAGCGGAGCCGTCGCCACCTCGGCAGGCCCCAACGCGAACAGGCGGGAAATCGCATCGCCAGGCACAACTGCGAGACAATGGGTGCCGCGCGCCGTCACGATCGTCCGCGCCGCGGGATCCAGCGGACACGCCCGCAGCCCTCGCCGCAACTGATGCAAGGTTCTCGCAATGCCTTCCGGTGCATCTGGGGCACGGATCGCATGTTCCAACAGATTCGACATATACACCACTTGCACCGTCTCGCCGCGGGCTCGCAGCGTTCGTCCGATCCGTGCCAGCACCTCGCCGCGCCAATCGGCAGCAACGCCGGTAACCCGATCTTCCAGCCAAAGCCGGCGCACGGCTGCATAGGCAGCGCGGCTGCTCAAGAAACCACCTCGGCCGGCGGCATTCGTCCGCAGCATTTCCGCGACAAAGGCCTGCCGCGTGGAGGTTTCGGGATCGCGCAACGCCGTGAAGAACTCGATGAGAGCCTGCCCGAGTCGTTCACGATCTGCGGCCGGCCAGTGCGGTCGCAACAAACGCAGCAGATCCGTGATCACCGCATCGTGCCAGCGCTTATCGGCAGCACAACGTTGCACATCTTGTACGCGATGGGCGAACGACTTCCGGTTCCCCTGCGCCGCCGCGCGCTCGTTCAGCGGGACGCCCAGACAAGCGCCGAGCCACACTTCCGCCCGTTCCGCCGCGAGGAATAAACACGCCAACGCCGGGAGCACGGCCTCGGTCACGAACGGGTTATAGTCGACAACATAGCCATGCGTGGCGTCTTGATACGCCATATGCGTCAAACAGAGTCCGGCCCCGGTCCCCAGATAGACGCCGCCACGCCCCACAATCGACTGCGGCCCATCGGCTAATGGCGCCAGCCAATTGCCTTCATTCGTCGGACAATCGATCTGTGAAGAGAGATGCACATTCGCCGGAGGATCCGACAGCTCACGTAGCCGAGTAAAGTAGCGTTCAAGATGTGCACGCATCAACGGGGCCGCAGCGGTCAGCACCGACAGATCAGAGGCTGCACTCGCGGTCAATAACTCCTCCCGCTGTCGCCGCAGGATCCACGCCTGCCCCAGCTGTGGCGCACAACGCAAAATGAGCCCTATCACCAGCTCCGCTTCGTGCTGCCGCCCTTGACGCTCCAAGGTATGGGCCAGCGCGACCCACTCATCGAAGCGCCACGGCGCGCTGCGCAGCGCTCGCTTGTGACGTTCCGACTGCGGATCCCCCTCGCATCGCCAGAGCAACTGCATGACGCGCTCTTCTTCCGCCCGCAATACACATGGGATCGCCGCCGTGCGACGCATCACGCCGTCATTGACCGGAAACGATTGCCCCCGCGCTACGAATGGCTCACTCTCGTGGAAGATCATCGCGCCGCTACCGAAACGTTCGATCATCCATTGTTCGGTCCAATACACCGATGCCGCTCCGCGCCACATCTGGAGATATTGGTCCGCCGCCGCGATCACATCCCGGTCATCGCTCCACCATACCAGCCCCGTCCCACGACGTAACGCTTCGGCCTTTGGAGACAACCGATCGGCACCACACGCCACGGCTTGGCGATAACTGTCGCGCGCCGCCGCCGCATACCCGGCGTGCAGATACGCATCGCCCAAGGCCTCCCACGCAGCGGGCGCGGCCGGTGTCCGACGCGCCGACATCGTAGCGCGGCGGACCACTTGGTCGCGCGGGTGTCCCGGCGACAGTCCGCGCAAGATCCGCAACCCCTGTGGTCGTAATGTCGGCATGCGCTCAACTCATCGGCAGCCCGCCAAAAAAGTTGCGCACCGGCAACAAACGAGTCCGAGAAGAACGCGGCACACGAGACCGCCTACTCAATCTCCGCTCCCATGCGGTCCACGGCGAGCAGACAGGCTCGGATGTCGTTCTCCACGGCCCCGATCGGATGGGTGATGTTTTTGCAGTCGACATGGTGATGCATCATGAGTTGGCGACGCAACTCGAGCTTGTGCAGCCTGACGACTTGATGCAGTTCATACGCCACCAACAGCACTAGTGCGGCGCCACCCAGAATGAGAACTCGTTTCATATTCACTCCCGATTTTTTTCTACGCCCCGATTGCCAGCATGCGCTCAATCGCGTGACGGGCGCGGATTTGGACTGCGGGCGGGACGTCGATTTCGAAAACGCCCTCGCGGAAACTGCGCACGACTTTCTCCAACGTGATGCGTTTCATATGGGGACAGAGCGTGCACGGCATTTGAAAATCGACCGCGGGGACTTGTGATTGGATATTCGCGGCCATGCTGCATTCGGTGATCAGCATCGCGTGTTGCGGTTTCGCCTGTTGGAGCGCGGCCACCATTTGACTGGTGCTCCCCGCATAATCGGATGCCGCCACCACCGATGGATCACATTCCGGATGCGCAACGACGTAAATGCCGGGGAATTGTTCACGATACGCGGCGATGTCGTCGGCACGGAATTGTTCATGTACCATGCAGCGTCCCGGATGCGTGTACACGCGTTTGCCGGTCTCGCGCGCGACGTTCCGACCGAGATATTCATCCGGGATAAACACCACGGCATCGCCGGGGAGACTGTTAACGACTTTTGCGGCATTCGCGGACGTGCAACAGACATCGCTCTCCGCCTTGATCGCGGCCGGCGTATTCACGTAGCAAACTACAGGAACGCCGGGATAAGCGGCCTTCAACGCGCGGACATCATCGACCGTGATGCTTTCGGACAGCGAACAGCCGGCCTCGAGATCGGGAAGCAGCACCGTTTTTTCCGGACTGATGATTTTTGCCGTCTCGGCCATGAAATGCACACCACAAAAAATGATCCGCTGCGCCGGCGTCTTCGCCGCGGCGTAACTGAGGCCGAGCGAATCGCCGGTGTAATCGGCGACACCGTGATAGATCGCCGGGATTTGGTAATTGTGGACCAAAATCACGGCATGTTGTTCCGCCTTCAGCGCGTTGATCTCGTCGATCAGCGGAATGGCGAGTGCGAATTCCGGCTCCGGCAGCAGGCCTCGCAAGCGTTCCAACCGTGTGCTGGTGGTGTCTTGTCCCGTCATGGTTGCACCAGTCGGAAAAATGCCTCTTCGGTAAGAATTGTGAGCGGCGCGCCTTGCTCGACCAACGCGTGCGCCTTTTTCAGTTTACTCCCAGCGCCGCCGGCACTGCCGACCACGAGATAATCCAACGTCGTCGAGACGCCGCTGGCGATCCGTCCACCTCGCGACTCGACCAGTTGGTGCGCGGCATTGCGCGCCATCGCCTGTAAACTGCCGGTAAACAAGACCGTCCGGCCGGACAACGGTCCTGTGAGCTCCGCAGACGCCGCCGCCACTATGGTCACATGCCGTTGCAGCTTGTCAATCAGCGGGCGGCGGGCCTTGAGGCCTTGGACAATGGCGGTTGCAATGATCGGCCCGATGCCATGTTGCGCGGCCAATACGTCTTCCGTCAACGCAAGCACGTGCGACAACGTGCCAAAGCTTGCCAAGATCCGCGCCGTCTGTCGCGCCAGATCCGGAATGCCGAGCGACCGGAGTAACACGTCGAGCGGGAGTTCCCGACGCGCATGCAGATGCGCCACGAGTTTGTGCGCCAAGACCTCGCCCATCCGCTCCAACGACAACAAATCTCCGGCTGTCAACGCAAAGAGGTCCGCCGGATCGGCCGCGAGCCCTTGCTCCACGAGTTGTTGCAACACTTTCGGTCCGAAGCCGTCGCAATCGATCGCCTCGAGAAAGTGCTTCAACGCCCCGACCACGGCCTGGCTGCAGCCCGTTGGATTGGTGCAGTAGACGAAATCGCCCTCGACGCGCGTGGCCGCCGCACACGACGGGCAGCGCGGCGGCGGCACGAGCGCATGGGCGCCCGGTTCGACGACCGATTCCAAATGTGGAATGACGCCGCCCCGCCGCCGCACGATTACGGCTGCGCCGGGACCAACGCCGTTGCGCAATGCCAGCCCGTAGTTGTGCAGCGTCACGCGGCTGACCGTGGCACCGGACAGCTCAACCGGCTCGACCAATCCGATCGGCGTGATGATTTGGTTGCGCGAAACATTCCAGACGATTTCCCGCAGCGTGGTCGTCGCCGCATCGCCGGCGAATTTGTACGCGATCGCGAAACGCGGATGGTGCGCCGTGGCACCTAACCGTTGTTGCCGACCGACATCGTCGATTTTGAAAACGATCCCATCGGTCTCAAAGTCGCTCTCCGCGCTTATTTGCTGTGCCAGCGCGCACTGCGCGGCCAGTTGCGCCGTCGTCACGAGCACTGTGGTGACACAAGAGAACCCGGCCTGTTGCAACGCCCGCCGTTTTTCCTGCTCGGTCGCCGCATCGCTGCCCAGCAAATCATACGCGAAAAATCGCAGCCCGCATTCGCCGGTCCGGCCAGGATCTTTTTGTTTCAGTGCGCCGGCCGCCAAGTTGCGCGGACTCATGAACGACGCGGCAAACCGCTCCCGGAACGTGGAGAGCGGAAGATACACCTCGCCGCGCACTTCGACATCGTGGAGCGGCAGTTGGGTCGGAATCCCGGCAATGACGCGCGCGTTCGGCGTCACGTCCTCGCCGAGCTGTCCGTTGCCGCGCGTGGCCGCCAACACAAGCTGACCGCGCATATCGTAGCGCAGCGCGCACGCCACGCCATCGACCTTGGGCGACACCACAAACGGTCCGTCGAGCTTCTCCGCCCAGGCGTTGAGATCTTCCACCTGATAACATTTATCGAGCGACAGCATCGGGACGGCGTGCCGCACCGGCGCACGTTCGCCGACGGCGTCGGAACCGATGGCTTGCAGCGCCGCTGAATCGGGGAAACGCCGCCGCAACACCTCGACCATGCGGTCGAACTCGGCATCGCTGATCTCGGGACGCCCCGCAACGAAATAGAGTTGATTATGCCGCTGCACTTCGCGTTCGAGCCGTGCTTGCGGCCACTTTTCATATGCAGCTGAAGTCATAGCATCCCAAGACGTACGCACTTACGCCCGTACGCACGCATCTGTCATTCCCCGTCGTGCACATGCGGCAACGTGTCATGCGCGAAGAGATGATCCGCGCCGGGATGCCAATTCACACCGACGACGCGGACACCACCCGGATAGAAACGGAGCCACGTTAACGAGCCATTGTCGATTTTGAATTGTTGCCAGCGATCGAGCGGCATCCCGAGATAATGGACCAGCACGACTTTAATCACATCGGCATGCGACACGACAGCCACGCGTCCGCTAGGATGCGCACTCCGCATCCGCTCCACGGCCGCGACCGCGCGGGCCTGCACCTCCGTCGGGCGCTCGCCTCCGGGGATTTGCATCTGGCTGGGACGGACTAAATACTCCGTAAAGCTCGGTTGCGGTTCAACGGCTTCGAACGGGAGATTGACCCAATCGCCGTAGTCGATCTCGACCAATCCCGGATCCTCCTGCAACGGCGCATCCCCGCGATGTCCATCCAACAAGAGTTCCGCCGATTCCATCGTGCGCCGCGTGGGACTCGCGTAGATGGCGACCACGTTGCACTCCGCCAGCGCGCCCGCCAACGCGGCCACTTGCGCCCGGCCTGTGGCATTGAGACCGATCGGTTGCCGCCCCATCACCCGGCGCCCGGCATTCCAATCCGTTTGGCCGTGTCTGACTAACAAAACCTCGAACATTTTACTTCCTTTCTCCGGAGCGCAATGTTACCCGGCTGGGCACATTTCTGACCATCCGGTTAACGAAAAACACACACCACTGCAACCACTATGAAACCAACCATCACACGTCACACATTGCCGAACGGCCTCACGGTCTTGCTCGAAGAAAACCGCAGTGCCCCGGTGATTTCGCTGAATCTCCTCGTCAAGGTCGGGAGTGCGATGGAGACCGCGCCCGAGGCCGGCATCTGCCACTTCATCGAACATATGTTGTTCAAAGGCACGCCCACCCGTCCGGTGGGCCGGATCGCGCGGGATGTCGAAGCCGCCGGCGGCGAGATCAACGCCTACACCTCGTTCGATCATACGGTCTATTATATCAACATGGCCTCGCGGTATGCCGACGAAGGCCTGAAGATCCTCGCCGATGCGGTGCAACACCCGCTGTTCGACGCGCGCGAAGTGGAACGCGAGGCGGAAGTGATCTGCGAAGAGATCCGACGCGGCTTGGACAACCCTCAACATGTGCTGATGGAGCACTTGTTCGCCGGCGCGTACGGCACGCACCCGTATGGCCGCCCGATTATCGGATCGGCCGTCACCGTCAAATCGTTCCAGCACACGGACCTGCGCCACTTCTGGCAGCGCTGGTACACGGCATCACAAATGGCCGTCGTCGTCGTCGGGGATTTCGAGACCACACAACTGTTGCGCCGCATCGAAGAGGAATTTTGCGATCTCTCCACGACGCCGGCACCCGTGATGCCGGACTTGCTCACGCTGAACGATACCATCGGCCCGCAATGTTTGACCGAGCGCCTCAACATCCAGACCAGCTACTTCGCGCTCGCAGTGCCGACGCCAGAAATCACGGCCGCGGCCGTGCCCGCACTCGACATCCTCTCGCATTTGCTCGGCGGCGGCGAAAGCTCCCGGTTGGAACAGATCGTGAAAGAACGGAAGCGCTTAGTCCAATCGATTTACACCTATGCCTTCACCGCGCGAGGACTCGGCTTGTTCGTGATCGGCGGCTCGGCTACGTCGGCACAAATGAAGCGGGCGTTGCCCGCGATCTGGGACGTGGTCGGCGACGTGTTGCGGCCCGGCGCGATCAGCATGGCGGAATTGGAACGCGCCAAACTCAACATCCAATGCTCCGAAATCTACGAACGCGAAACGGTCGGCGGACAAGCGGGCAAGCACGCGTATTTTCTCTCCACCGCCAACGACCACCAATTCGAGCGGAAATACTACGACGCCGTGGCCCGCACCACCTTGGAACAACTCCACGATACGGCGCATACCTATCTCCGGCCCGACCGCAGCACACTGATGTGGGTCGCCCCGAAACGGGACAAGATCGTACCAGCCACCCAGGCCGCGGCATGGTGTCGTCTCCCGGCCCCGCGCCCCGTCACGACGGTGCCCGGCCCGCGCGCCGTCGCACGTCCCGTGTTGCTCAAATTTCCCAACGGACTCCGTTGCGTCGTCCGTCCCGAACATCGGCTCCCACTCGTCTCGATTCAGGCCGTGATGCACGGCGGCACACGATACGAAACAGCGGCCATCAACGGCATTAACGCGCTCCTCACCAACACGCTGACCAAAGGGACGCGTTCCCGCGACGCCGCAACGGTCGCCGAAACCATCGACGCGATCGGCGGCGGGCTCAATGCCGGCGCCGGACGCAACAGCGTGGCAATCCGCAGCGAATTCTTGAGCGCTAAACTGACCGAAGGCTTCACCCTCTTTGCCGAAACACTCCGCGAACCGGCCTTTGCCCCCGAAGAAGTCGCCAAAGAACGCAATCTGCTGCTCGAAGCCATCCGCAATCAAGAAGACAATCTCCCGGGGTTGGCGATGAAGCACTTCTGTCGCGCATTGTACGGAAAACATCCGTACGCGCTCGCTGCGATCGGCGAAAAGGAAAGTGTGCGCCGTTTAGGTCCAGCCCAGCTGACTCGCTACTATGAGATGATCGCCCACCCGTCCCAAATCGTACTGGGCGTATCAGGCGACATCGAACCGGCGTTCGTCGAAGAACTCGTGCGCCGCCACATCTGGTGGCCCGCACGGCGCTTGGCCGCGCGGCCGAAGCTGCCGAAATTGGCAGCTGTCAAACCACAGACCGTCACGACGCGCCGCGCGGAGAAACAACAGGCCCATATCTTCTACGGCGTGCGCGGCACGACCGTGACGGCGCCGGATCGGTACGCCTTTTCCGTGCTCAATCAAATCCTCTCCGGCCAAGGCGGTCGCCTCTTCCTCACCTTGCGCGACCAAATGAGTCTGGCCTATTCCGTCAGCGCGTCACTCCAACTCGGAATCGAACCGGGCTATTTTGCCGTCTACATCGGCACCGAACCGGCCAAGGTCCATACGGCAATTGAAGGAATCGAACAACAACTGCGCCAACTCACGGACGAACCGGTCACGGACGAAGAATTTTCCCGCGCCCGCGAACACTTGGTCGGCACGTATGAACTCGATCTGCAGCGCAACAGCGCCATCGCCGGTATGCATGCGTTGAATCTGCTGTACGGACTCGGGCTCGATGAACTCGCGCGCTATCCCGCAAAGATCCTCGCCGTCACGCCGCGAGATCTGCTCCGCGTGGCGAAAAAATATTTCCGCAAAGACGCCGTAGTCTGCTCCATCGTCACGCCATAACGCCGGTGGGACGTGCTTGGGAAATCGATGAAAGAGTGCAGGTCCTGCGGTGCATTCCACACTGCAGCGGTTGGTGCTCGTTCCGAGGGCCGGGTGGAGGGGCCAGGGGCCCCCAGGGTACGCTATCGCGGCGGCATCGAGCCGCCGCGCGCTCGCCCTCGCCGTTTTCGGCGTTAGATTTCGCAAGGAGAAAACGGCTGCGAGAGCCCCTGGGGCCCCTGGCCCCTCCACCCGGCGGGAGCACGGGCAAGTCACCTGCGCTCGTTCAGCAGGTTTTCAAACACGCGCTATGCCAAACATCCAGATTGGAACGCGGTCCCGGGAGGGGCACTGAAATCAATTTTGCCAACACGCCCTAGCGATTTCCCGACACGGCGGGCCGGACCTCTTCTGCACCGGCCGCCGCAGATGTCCCCAACTCCACGCCGGCTTGCCGAAACCGCGTATGGACGCGTTTGAGGAATTCATGGATTACCAACGCGCGATCCGCGAAACTTTTGGCCTGCAGCGCAACTTGCAACACGACGCCACCCTGCGGAAACCCTTGGAAACGGACCGTTGGTTCGAAGGACACAATCGCCCCAGTGACCGTCTGCTGCACGTCACGTGCGACCTCGAGCGTGAGCGTTTCAACCGCAGCTAAATCGTTGTGAAGACCGATCCGCACTTCAACGGAGGCCGCCTGTTCTTGCACCGGCAAGTCGTAGTTGGTGACGATCGTCTGCATCAGCTTAGCATTCGGGACCAGGATGATGTTGTTCTGCGGCGTGCGAATCCGCGTCGTTCGCCAACCGATGTCCGTAATAAATCCCCGATGTCCGCCGTCGAACTCGACAAAATCGCCAACCCGTAGATGACGCGCCATCGTGGTGTAGAGACCGGCGACGAGATTCGACAATGTGTCTTGCAGTCCGAGCGCTAACGCCAACGATCCGACACCGAGTGCCGTGACCAGCGGCGTAATGCTGATCCCGAGATTGCTCAAAATCAGCAGACCGCCGACGGCCCAGACACTGAGCCGCACTAACGTCTCCAACGCGCTGGTGAGCGGAAGCTCCACGGCAGAGCGGGCCGCGACGGCACGAATAAACACAATCGCCGTCCGCGCCGCCGCAAACGACGCCGATGTAATGAATAAGGCCGCCGCCACATGTTGAAAATGGATCCGCATTGCGGAACCGAACTGAATTACTTGCGGTGCGAGCCAAATCCCGCCGGCCATCGTCCACCAAATGATGTGCCGACGCAGCACCCGCAACAAGCCTTCATCCCAGCGCACGCGATTACGGGACGCCGCGCGCAACAGCGGACAGAGGAGGAGTCGGCACAACCACCCCACGACCACGGCGCTCCCGACTACCGAACACGCCGCCAACAACGGCCGTGCCTGCGCGAGAGCGGAAAACCCCGTTTCATTCAGCCACGAAAAATCCATAGCAAATTCCCATCAACACGCGGGGGCGCCGAAGGCCTCCGGATTCAGGCCGGCCAGTTCGGGCAATACAAAATGCCCATCCTTCCGCACCAGGCGATCGTCGAAATAGAGTTCACCGCCGCCGTACTCTTTCCGTTGGATCAACACCAAATCCCAATGCACGGCGGATTGATTGCCGTTCGGGGCCTCGTCGTAACACTGGCCCGGCGTTAGATGAATGCTTCCGGCGATTTTCTCGTCGAACAGGATGTCTTTGATCGGTTCGCGAATCCACGGATGGAACCCAACCGCAAATTCACCGACGTAGCGCGCGCCCGGATCGGTATCGAGGACGCGCTGCAGAGCCGCTTGATCGCCCTCGCAACTCGCCTCGACGATTTGCCCATTCCGAAACGTAAAACCGACGCGCTGGAAGAGTCGTCCTTGATACGGCGACGGCGTATTGTAACGGATCGTCCCCTGAATCGAATCACGCACCGGCGCGGTAAAGACCTCGCCATCGGGGAGATTCATCGTCCCGTCGCATTCCATCGCCGGAATGCCTTTAATGGAAAACGTCAGATCCGTTCCGGGGGCCGTAATGCGCACCCGATCGGTCTGTTGCATCAGCGCCTGCAGTGGCCGCATCGCTTCACGGAAGCGCGCGTAGTCGAAGAGGACGGCCTTGAAGTAATGGTCGGCGAAACGTTCGCACGACGTCTCGGCCAACTGGGCCATCGCCGCGTTCGGGTAGCGCAACACGCACCAACGCGTATGCTTCACCCGCTGTTCGAGATGCACCGGCTTTTGGACATGTTGCAGATACCACTGCCGGCGCTCCGGCGGCACATCGCTCATTTCGAAGATGTTGTCGGAGCCGCGAAACGCCACATAGGCGTCGAATTGTTTCATCTGTTGGAGCTGCAACGCGCCGAAGGCCTTCACTTGCGCCTCGGTCCCCTCCAGCAACAGGGTGCGGACGAAACGATCGTCACCGTGTTGCCACACCGGGACGGCTCCGCGCCGCGTCGCGGCCGCGACCATCGCATGCACCAATGCCGCCGGCTCCGTGCCGAACCATTCGATCAATACGCGTTGACCCGGCTGCAGATCGAGCGAGTAATTCGCCAACAACTGCGCCAATTCCGTCAGTCGAGGATCGTTCATATGGACCTCCGAAGGTGCGATTACCGAGAGAGCGTCGTGGTTTCAAGACTGCTTGCGTCAGCCGGATAGGGTCCGACATCGTGCATGACCGCGGGAGCGCCACGCGAGTAGCGCGAATTCCAGCGGCGCGCCGAGGCTTTATTGCCCGACCGATATTCCACGGGTTTGCGCGCCTTCGGCAAATGCGGATAGTCCGACTCGGTAATATCGCGCTTCACATCCTCTTGATGTGGCAACTGCGCTTGCAATTCGGACGGAATTTCTTCGCGCACGATCCGCGGACGAATGAAGATCATCAAATCGTTGTTGGTTTTAGCTCGCAACCGATTCTGAAAGAGATATCCCAGGAGCGGGACCTCGGCCAAATACGGCACTTTGCGCCGACTCTCCTGACCACGGAAACGAATCAGACCGCCGATGATCGTCATTTCGCCGTCGCGCACTAACACCGTCGTCGTGGCCGTGTTGTCGACGATCGCCGGAATGCCGTCCACCGTCCGCGTAAAATCGGGCGCCGAGGTCACGGCATCGATCTTCAATTTAACATAATCCCCGACGGAAATTTGCGGCGTCACGCCCAACTCCACGCCCGTCTTGATCGACTGCAACCCGCTCGATCCCCCGCCGCTCGCCGACGTCCCGCCGATACTCACCGAACCCGCCGTCTTGACATAAATCGTCTCGCCGCTCCGGATCCGCGCCGCCACGCCGTTCGACGTCACGATCGACGGTTCCGAAATGACGTGGAGATCGCCTTTCTGTTCCGCCGCGGTAATCGCGATATCGATATTCGTCCCTCCCCCCAATGTCCCGATGATCATCCCCAGCCCGCTGCTCGGCGCCAATGCCGGCAAATTGACCATCAGTCGGCGGCCGGCGTCGGAGGTGCCAACTTGCGTCACGCCTTGAACATTCGCGGTCGGCGCGGTGGTCGTGTTGACCCCCCATTGGATACCAAGATTGCGGCTCCAGTCGCGCGTCGCCTCGATGATCTTCGCCTCGATCAAGACTTGCGAGTCGCGGACATCCACGTTTTCCACAAACCGTTTCACATGCTCGATATTCGCCAACGTCTCCCGAATCACTAACGAATTGGTCCGTTCATCGGCCAACACGGACCCGCGCGTGGTCAGCAGCTGCTTCGCTTGATCGACCATGTCCTTTGCAATCGCATACCGCAGCCGGATGGTCTCCGTTTTCAAGTCCTCTCCGCTGGTCGTGAATTGATCGGCCTTGCCGACGCGCAAGATTCCGCGTTCCAACGCATAGTCGAGCCCATTCGATTTGGTCAGCGCATTGATCGCATCGAGAATCGGCGTGTCGCGCAGCGACACATTGACCGTGCCTTTGATCTCATCCGGGATCACGAGATTCATCCCCGCGATGCGGGCCAAAAAGCGCAGCGCCTCGCGCAGATCCGCATTGCGGAACTCGATGCGAAAAATTTCCCCACCTCCGGTGGGGACCCCACGTTTCGCTGCGGTGCCCGCCAAATGCCCGGTGTCGAGCGCCCAGGCGCCGGTCACGATCCCGCAGAGGAGCAGCATGAGTCCCCACCACACATGCCCGCCAAACAGCATGCGCTTCATAAGCCCCCCTGCATGCGCAACACGACCTGTTCATCCAGACGCTGCAACACGACTTGATCATCACCGATATAGCGCACGCGATACCCTGCCAAGCGATCGCCCATCCGCACCACATGCCCGCTGATCAGCGCGTATCCTGTGCTTTGGCCCAACGCCACACCGTTTAATTGGAGGTCCTGCACTAACAATTCCTCTTTCGCGACGGACTTCGGCACGAACGGACTCTCCGGCGTGGTTTCCTTAACCTCGAACT
This sequence comes from Deltaproteobacteria bacterium, assembly GCA_016210045.1. Lineage (NCBI taxonomy): Bacteria > Pseudomonadati > Myxococcota > Myxococcia > Deltaproteobacteria bacterium. The sequence continues at coordinate 90,227 of JACQUX010000018.1, forward strand.
TCTGATCGAATTGCTCACGATTCAGATCGGAGAGAGAACCCGCGGATACGGTTCCAAACACCCAACCACAGAGCATCAACACACTGCCGGCACGCAGTACGGTTTTCATTAGTGTCCCCCTCCCCCACCCGCCGCCGGCGCGATCGGCACGGCTCCACTCGGCGCCAACGCCGCCGCAGACTTCACGACGAACAACAACCCACGAATCGCCGTCGACAATTGCGCCCGGTTTTCCGGCGGCGACGCAATCACCGCCTGATCCAACACCGCCATCAGTGGCAATTTTTCGATCCGCTCCAAATACCCCACCGTGGCGGAGAACGGCCCTTTTACCCGCAAATCAAACGGCACCGTCACATAGTGCCCTTCATCTTTTTCTTGGCTGAACGAGAAACCCGTGAGTTCCACCCCTTGCAAACTACTCGGCGCGGTGAGTCCGGTGACCACTTCTTTCATCACCTCTTCCCGCGTCTTGATCTCGCCACGCAAATACGGGGCAAATCGTGCGTCCTCGGCCACGGAGACTGTCCCTGCCGGCACGACGGGTTTTTGCTGCACGACGGTCGGCTGTGCCGCCAACAGTTTTTGCATCGCCTCGACTTGCATCTTGACGGTATCAATCTGCCCCTGGAGCTCTTTCTTCTTGGCCCACTGCACACCCCAGACGTACGTCCCGAAGACATACAACACCGCGAGCAAGAGGACCGCGACCATCACCTTCTCGCGGGAGTTCGCCTCTTGCGTCCAATCGACTTTGCTGCCGCCCCACGCCATCAGCCCTCGGGAGTAAAATCCAACGTGGCATTAATCAGAAATTTGAGTCGTCCCTCCCCTTTTTCTTCGCGACTCGATTCCACCAATACCACATGTTTGTACATCGGTACGTGACTTAAATGATCGACAAATTCCGCCATCGCCTCGGCATTACTGGAATAGCCCTCCAACTGGACCGTGCGCGCCGCCGCCCCTTCCGCCTGCGCACTGGCAAACCGCACCAAATCCACCTGCGCCGGCCGCGCCTTCAGCAAGGCTTGCAACACGCCGGACCAGCGCGGCAGGTTTTGAAAGCGCGCCGTCAGACTTTGGATCGCCGTGCCAGTCTGCTCTTGTGTCTTCGACAAGGCCAAAAGTTGTAGTTGTTGTTCTTGCTGCTTCTGCAGGATCTTGATCCGTTCTTGCATGGTTTCCAGACGTTTTTCCACTAACCACGCGTACCCGATCAACCCAGCCTCCACCACCACGCAGAGCCCGACCCAAACGCCGAAGACGATCATGATATTGCGATACGTCAGCGCGTACGGCCCTTTGTCGAGAAAATTAACCCGCTGTGTCATATCGCCCCATCACTTCGGTGGTGGAATCGCTAAGCCGACGGCCACACTATATAAAGGACCGTTTTCGACACGATCGCCTCCCTCAATTTTGCGAAACGGATTGAACGTGGCGGTTGTCACGCCTAAATTCTTTTCCAAATAGCCCTTCAAGCGGGGGAACAGGGCCCCGCCACCGCTTAAATACAACCGCTGGATCCCTTCCCCCACTTCCAATCCGGCCTGACCGAGGAATCCGGCCGTGATCCGTTCGATCTCCAATAATATCTGGCGATAAAAGTCGTCGACCCCCGGCACGGCCTCGTCGCCTTCGGAGCCGGCCATGAAATGACGAATCGCCTCCCGACGCTCCGCCGGGCTAGTTGCTGCAGGCGCCACTAACTGCCCCAACCGATCCAGGCCGACACTGTTGAGTGGCCGCGCATAGTGGAGCACGCGATCTGCCGCGATCAACAAGTTCCCACTACCGAATCCGAGGTCGAGGATGCCCACTCGCTCCCCCTCCACCCAATCCAGGTTATATTCGGCGGCCGCCATCAGCGCGGAAATATCCGGCTCGATCGCCAACAGCTTCAACCCGACTTTGTCCGAACGCTCTTGCAGCCGTTTCACGACCGCCTTCGAGATGCCATACGCCATCAAATGGCGGCGATTACCGTCCGCACTCTTGCGCACTTCCGTATATGCGACTTGAAAATTTTCGAGCGGCCCATCGATCCCTTCACGGAAATTCCAGCGGATCGCCATCAGCAAGTCCCGCTCCGGCATCTTGGCCAATTCCATTTCACGAATTTGCAGATTCGGATCGGTCAAATTAATGACCGCATGCGCCAAATTGACCCGATGTTCGCGCAGAAAGACTTGCAAGCGCCGCACCGCAGCCTCTTCATCGCTGCCCCATTCGATCACGGTCATCCCACAGGCCCCCAGCTGAAGCGCTGCGCCGCGCTTCGTCAGTTGGACCACTTTGAACGTGTCGGTACCGAAATCGCAGCCGACGCGATCCTGACTGCGAAACCGATTGAGTAATCCCCCGAGATCGATCACGGAACGATCTCCTCCACATGTTGCTCGATCCGCTGCCGGAAGGCCACATCGCTGAATTGGGCATGGACTAAGTAGGCCTTATATTCTTCGACCGCGCTGCGCCAATTGCCTTCTTCTTCCATCAGCAGCGCCAAATTGAAGTGCGCATCCGGATATTTCGCATCGGCCTCGATCGCCTTCCGAAACAGCAATGCCGCGGCCAAACGATCGCCCATCGCGATCTTCAACGCCCCGAGGTTATTCAACGCCTCTGGATACGCGGCGTTCAGCTCAATCGCTTTATTGTACGCCGCTTCCGCCGCTTCATGATTGTCTTGCTTCTTGTGCGCCAGACCTAAGTCGTTCCACGCCAGCGCCACGCTCGGCTCTTTTTCCGTGGCCAACTTGAATTGCTCCAACGCCTCCGGAAATTTCCCGGCTGCGAATAAGGTCTCCCCTTCCTGAATCACGGACGCGATCGACTCGGGCACATCGGTGGGAGTGGTTGTGGCCGGCACCGGGGTCACAGCCGGCACCGCGGCCGTGGGCGACGGTAGCGGTGTTTGCTCCACGACTGGCGGTGGCGGGAGGTCCGTGGTCGCCACGGGCGGTATTTCTTGAGGACCGGATCGTTTCGGCATCAGGAACTTCCAATAGGCCACGCTGCCGAGCGCCACCCACAGTAAGACCAACAGCGCCACCCGCGACCAACTCGCGCGGCGCGGAAATGTTGAGCCACCGGTACTTCCACCCCCACCTCCCTCACCGCCCCCGACAAAATGTTCCTCCGGGACTTGTGGTGGTTGGGGATTGCGTTCGCCTTCCGCCTTCTTCAGTGCCTTATGAATGAGTGACATGGGTTAGAATCCTAGGTTCACGACTTGGCGGCGCCAAAATTGCCACACCGGAGCCAACGGACGACGTGGCCGAAGGTCATAGTACGCGTGCCGCACGACGCGTTTGGTCAAGATCGGCGTGTCGAGCGTATATGCGGCCGTCAACGCGCGATCGCACAAAACGTTAATCAGTCGCGGATACCCGTGCGTCAAGCGATAGATCGACCGATACGCCCCCGGCTCGAAATAGACCCGCCCCTGACCACCCGCTAACGTAATGCGATGCGTGATGTACCGAACCATTTGTAAAAACGGCAGCGGTTCCAATCGCACATGTACACCAATGCGCTGCCGCAACTGCCGCAACTCGTGACTCATTAATTTCCGTTCCAGTTCCGGCTGCCCCACTAAGAGGATTTGCAACAATTTGGCATTCTCCGTCTCCAAATTCGACAGCATCCGGACCATTTCCAACGCCTCGATGGAGAGATTTTGACTCTCGTCCACCACCACGAGCGCCGTGCGACCGCTCTTCTGCAGTGTCAGTAGAAATTTATTCAGCGATTCGATCAGACGCTGCGGGGAATAGACCCGCACCGCGAGCCCGAAATCGCGATTGATCGCCGTGAGCAGTTCCGGCACCGACAACAGCGGATTCACCAGCAGTGCCGACGCGACATCCGGTTCCAAACGAGCCAACAGTTGCCGCGTCAGCAACGTCTTGCCGGTTCCCACTTCGCCGGTGAGTACTAGAAAGCCCATGCGCTCCTGAATGGCGTAGGCCAACGAGTCGAGCGCCGACTCGTATTGTTGGGTCAGGAAGAGAAACTTGGTGTCCGGGGTAATCCGGAACGGCGGCTCCTGGAGGCCAAAGTAGGCCAAGTACATACACTCCCCCAAATGGATAACAGTTTCGAGGGAGTATATGGAAATGTTGTGCAAGGGCAAGCAAAAGCGTGCGGAAGCCCCCGAATATCATGCGCAACAAAAAACTACGGGGGCGATATCGCCCCCGTAGTGATCAGCACACTTGGTTACGCGAACGTTATGGCGCCGTCGGCGACACAAACGTCCCAGTAGCCACCGTATAGGTATAGACGAAGTTCGCAGTCCCATCGTTATAGGTATACTGCGTGTTCGTATTCTTCGTCCAACCTGCGGCGGCCACACCACCCGTCACTACGTTCCCGAAGCAAGGATTCGCAGCACTGCAGGCCGTGGCGTTGGCGACTGCGTCTAACGTCGCCGGATAAACGCCCGGAGGCCCGTTGACTACTAAGTCGTTGGCGCGAAAGAGCGCCACGCCCGCCCTCACGGATCCTGTCACGCCATCTCGAGACGACTGCCGCGCTTGCGTTGCCACGTTAATGAAGTTCGGCAACGCCGCGACGGCGAGGATCCCGAGGATGGTGATGACGAGGACCAACTCGATTAGGGTAAAACCCCGTTGGTTCTTCATCGTCCCCCCTCCTATATAAAGACACTACATTCGCGGCCCCACGGACCCCCGTGGGACCCACCAAGCGCTACAATAATTGGGTTTTATTCAACACAGTGACAAAATTGTGCAATAACATGAAATTGTTGTAAATGGGTATAAATTACCACCGATATTTGCCAAAGAAATTTAGACACTTGGCAATTAGGGGGCGGTCGGAGAAACGAAGGAGCCGGTGGCGGGCGTGTACGTATAGGTGAAATTCGCTTGGCCGTCGAAGAATCGATACTGCGTGGCGGTCAGCTTGGTCCAACTTCCATTGCGAATCCCGGTGGCCCCGACGACGACCGTGAAGCACGGCGTCGCTACGCCACACGTGGTATTGTCCGGCAACGCATCCAACGGATTCGGATACACCCCCGGAGGGCCATTCACGACCACGTCGTTCGCACGCCAGATAGAAACCCCGGTTCGCACCGCCCCCACCACGCCGTCGCGTCCCGCATTCGCCGCTTGCGTTGTCAGCGCCATGTAGTTGGGCAGCGCCGCGACGGCCAATATCCCAAGAATCGTGATCGTGAGCACCACTTCAACCAACGTAAATCCTCGCATGTCTCTTTGCATTCCCCGCTACCCCCCCTTCACTGCCGCTGACATTCCCCAGATCGGGAGAAAGATCGCCAATGCCACGAGCGTGACCATACCGAAAATCACGACCAACAAGATCGGCTCTAACAATGTCGTGAGGTTCTTGATGGTATGGGTCACTTCCAATTCAAAGTGCTCCGACACCGCGAGCAGCATCTCATCTAGTGAGCCCGTCCGCTCACCGACGGCCGTCGTCTCGATCACCACAGGCGGAAAATACAGCCGCTGCTGCATCGCATCGGCCATCCCCATGCCGCGCTGGATATCATCCCGCATCAGACGCACTTCCAGCGCGAAGGCCTCGTTGCCGATCACGTTCGCAACCACATCCAGACTGCGCGACATCGCGAGTCCGCTCTTGTACAACGCGGAGAGGATATGCCCGAAGCGGGCATTCGCGACTTTCATCGTCAGCGGGCCGAAAATCGGCATTTGGAAACGGATCCGATCGAGATTGTAACGTCCGCTCTTCGTCGAGGCATAGCGGTGGAACAGAAAGACACCCACCCCGATAATGACGGGGATCAGAAACCAGAAGTTGACGAAAAAATCGCTCACTTGAATCAGGATCTTGGTCGGCATCGGGAGTTCGGCCTTGTAATGTCCGAAGAACTCCTTGAACTTCGGCACCACCATCGTCATCAAAACGCTGATGGCGCCGACCAACACGAAGATGACGATCTTCGGATAAAACATCGCCGATTTGATCGCGCGCTTGATGGCGTGATCTTTCTCGATCAGCTTCACCAACTCGAACAATGTCTGCTCGAGAATACCCGCCTCCTCGCCGGCCTGCATCATGGAGATGTAGAGCTCATCGAAGACGTGCGGATGTTGGCGAAAGGCTTGCGAGAGACTCGCCCCTTTGCCGATGTCGGAACGAATGCGTTCGATCGCGGTCCGGAGCGTCTTCCCCATCGCCTGCCGCGCCAGCGTCGCAAGAATCGTGTCGATACTCACACCGGCCTTGAAGAGGGTGTAGAACTGGCGCGTGAAGACCATCAACTCTTCGGCCTTCACTTTGTTGAACCATCGCTCGATCGCGGCCATGGTCACCGCGCCGGGCTTCAGTTCGCGGATCGAGATCGGAATCAGGCCTTGTTCCGTCAATTGCGACTGCATCGCACGGAGATCGGGGGCCTCCACCTCGCCGGTGATTAGCGCGCCTTGCATGTCACGAGCTCGAAACGCAAATTGCATTATTCCTCCGACGTCGCACGTAAGACTTCATCGAGCGTCGTGATACCGGCCTTTACCTTGTCGAGACCGTCGGTCCGCATGTCGCGCCACCCCTGCGCAATGCAGTATTGCTGAATCGCGTGTTCCGAATCCCCTTTCGTGATCATTTGGCGCATTTCATTATCGACCGTCATCAGTTCGAAAATTCCGCACCGCCCGCGGAACCCCGTCATCCGGCACTCGCGACATCCGCGCCCCCGATACATCGGGCCGGCCCACGTCAGGTCGCCCACCAACTTCCGCGTTTCGTCATCGATCTCCACCTCCGCGCGACAGGCCGGACAGATTTTTCGCACTAAGCGTTGTGCCAACACGCCGATCAACGCGGACGCAATTAAGAATCGCTCGACGCCCATATCGCACAGCCGCTCCACGACCCCTGCGGCGGTATTGGTGTGCAGCGTTGACAATACTAAGTGACCGGTCAGCGCGGCCCGCACCGCCATTTCCGCGGTTTCGCGATCCCGCACCTCGCCGACCATGATGATATCGGGGTCCTGGCGCAAAATTGAACGCAGCGCGGACGCGAACGTCATCCCTGCCTTCACATTGACTTGCGCCTGATTCACGCCGGGGATTTCATTTTCCACCGGGTCCTCGATGGAGACGATGTTCGTCTCCTGCGAATTGAGGCGCTGTAACACGGCATACAATGTGCTCGACTTCCCCGACCCAGTCGGACCGGTGACAAGAAAGATCCCGTGCGGATGGGCGATCAGTTCCGTAAATCGCTGCTTGTCATCGGGCGCGAAGCCTAAGTGATCCAACGTGAAGATCTTCGATTTGATCAACAACCGCATCACCATCTTCTCGCCGAACATCGTCGGATACGTCGACAGCCGCAGATCGACGTTATTGCCTTTCACTTTGAGACGCACGCGTCCGTCCTGCGGGATGCGGCGCTCCGCGATATCCATCGATCCCATCACTTTCAGCCGACTCACGAGCGGCAGATGGAGCGCCTTCGGAAAGACGAACATCTCTTGCAGCATCCCATCCATCCGACAGCGCACGCGCGTGGCATCGCCTTGCGGTTCGATATGGATATCGCTGGCGCCGTATTTCACGGCGCGCGTAATGATCGTGTTCACAATGGCAACGACGCGTTCGCGCGCGGCCTGTTCCTCGAGGTTCTGTTTTTCCTCTTGGTCCTGATCCGTTTCGCGCACAATGTGAATGCTTTCCTCTTGGGCGCTATTAATCGATGTCTCGTTCGCGGATTGATAATGGAGTTTGATCGCTTGATCGATCTCCTCCTGCGTGGCCAGGATCGGATGGATCGCGCTGCTCAACACACCTTGCAACTCCGCGATCGAAAAGAGCGCGAGCGGATCGCTCACCGCGATCGTGAGGATATCCTCGACGCGATACAGCGGCATAAAGTGGTATTTCTCGGCGATGCTCAGCGGCACACTTTTGACTGCCGCGCCGTCGATCGGGAGATCGGCCAACGCGACTTGCTCTAATTCGAGTTGCTGCTGCAGAAACTGACGGATCTGGTCCGTCGTAATGAATCCCTTCTTAATGAGGATATTGCCGAGATCGCCGCCTAATGTCTGCTTCGTGACCTTCGCCACCTCGAGCTGATCGCCCGTGATGAGGCCTTGCTGCACAAGCTGCTCCGTAATTTCTCCGAGCAACTCACTGGCAAATCCTTGCGCCACGCCATCCCCCTGGTCACTACTTAAAACGTCGGCAACGCCGTATCGGTCGGAACCGGCAACGCCACAACGGGTTCCGTCACCTGCCAGGCTGCCGGACATCCGATCGTCTGATATCCGGTACTGATCGCCAAACAGATATCCTCTAAACTCCCCAACACCTGTGTCACGTCCCCGTGCGTCCGCTGCATCGCGACTGAAGTGCGCAACAGATCACCATCGCGCCGCCACCGGCCACGCACTTGGACACCGAGCTGCATCGCCTCGGTCGCCGCCGGCCCTGTCTGCGTCAGCATCTGCGCATTGAGTTGCACAGCAGCGACGTCCATACTGGGCCCGGTCTCCCGCAACGCGACATGCAACCCACGGAGCGTCGCATCGGCCGCCTGCATATCCGCCGACGCGCCCAAGTCCCCAGTCATGAACGCTTCTAACCGTCGATCCGTTGGGTCGGATTGGTCGTACCGCCAACCGGAGGCCAGATCTTCGGTGGCAAACAGTGCGGCCTCGGTCACCACAACGCCTTCGGCGATTGGCACCAGGACCGCGGCGGACACCGCACGGAAACATCCCGCCCCTTGATCCGTCGCCCCAGGGAGACGCAGAAATTTTCCCATCATGAAACGCCGCCACGCCGCGGCCCCGCCGGCCGGCTGCACCCAGACCCGATAACAGAGCGGCGTACCCGCCTCGAACTCGCCGAGCGTCCGCGCACAACCGGTGCCACAGGACAGTTCCATCGCGTTCCCGGAAAAGGTGCCGAGACCGACTTCGCTCGCAGCATCGAGTGGAACAAAGTCGACTTTCACTTTTCCCCCCTCAGGCGTCGCCCGCTCGATCGTCGGAATCGCCGCATCCGCTGCCAAATATTGCAACTCCACGCGCACGCCGCTGACCACAGCCAAATATCGCTCCAATAATCCGTTCACCGCCGACACCATCTCGCTCGGTCCGTCGACCAGGAATCCCGGCCGCGCGCCCGGCAACACAGACGGGGGGCTGAGCAGCGGCGACGGCGCGGGAGTTTGCAGCGACTTACCGAGCGATGCCGTCGCGACAGCCGTCTTCGCTTCGCCCCCGCCGAGCTTCGTCATTTCCTCCACAGAGATTGCTAATTGGTCCGGGAAACGGATCGCGAGATTCTTCGTGGGCGCAGGACCATCCGGCGTCGCGGCCGGCAACTCGATCGGCACCGGCAATTGCGTGCCTCCGACCGGGACGACTTGCGTCCCTTCTTCGGCGGCCGGATTCGGCGCCACTTGTCCACTGGGCGCATTCGAGTTGCAGGCTGCGGCGCTCAGCCCCATCAGGACGAGACATGTAAGCCAGCGCTTCATTCCAGCACCCACAGGCGCAACGCCCATTGATTCGCTCCGGCACTATCCACCAAACCGAGCACGTAGAGTCGACCGCCGTCGTCATAGGCGATCGCCGGCGCGTGCGTGACCGATGCGGCAGTCGGCCACGTCTCGCTCTGCCCCGGCGCCCCTTGGTTGACCTTCACCGCATCACCCCACGTGGCCCCATGATCACGACTCTCACGGGCGACTAACCACGTCTTGCCCGCAACCCGGGCATAATAGGCGACCGCCACACGCCCCTCGAGATCGGTCGCAATCGCCGGACGGTAATGATTCAGCAGCAGCGTACCCACCGCCGGATCATCCAATTGCCGCCACGGCGTCTCCAGCGCGGCACAGGCATTGGCCGCTTGGACGTAACGACCATAGCGAAGACTGACTTCGGCCGTGGCATCTCCCGGCGTGGCATTGTGGAGCCACACCACATGGGTCTCCGTCTTCGAGTGGCTCTCGGTCTCCGTCTCGAACAGCAGCTGCCAATAGCGCGCGACCGCCGGCGCAAAGTCCGCGCCGCCGGCGCCCGGATTGGTGCTCATCGTATACATCATCGGCTCGGTGTCCTCTGCACACGACACTTGACTCCCCGCTGTTTCCCCATCGCCATCACTCCACCAAAGTGAAGTGCCGCTATCCAACACCTGATGCAGGACCGGGTCGTACCACGCGAGCGATGGATCCCCCTGCACGGCCACCGGCTGCCATGCCGTGCCATCGGACGCCCCGCGCAGGACACGAAGCTGACTATTTTCGCCGGATGTAAAGCTCAGGAGTATCTCATCTGCCGTCTCATCCAACTTCACTTGCAATGAAAGCCCATCGCTGTGGACGGCCTCTTCGACCAACGTCGGCGACTCAAACTGTTCGCCCCCGTCGAGACTCCGCGTGAAATACGTAGCCGCATCCCCTTCTCGCCACGCAACAAAGAGTTGATCGCTGAGCGTCGTCGCTAAGACCGGATCATGTGCCACTGCGCCCGCGTGGGAAAGGACCTTCGGCGCCTGCCAACTGACGCCACCATCGCGGCTTGCGGCATACACCACACGGCCGCCCTGCACGAAAACGACATGTAAATGCCCGCGCTGGGCACCGAGCGCCAAATTGAGATGCATCGGAGGGCTTTGTGCGCCCGTCGTCGTCGAGGCCGCCACCTCACGCGCTGCGGTCCATGGTGGTCCAACGGTCAGCGTAACCGGGACACAGCCAACCACGGCCGCATCGCGCGTATCGGTCGCACAGACCTCAATATGATTATCCGGAGGCAGCGACTTTGGCGCGGTAAAGAGCCCTTCATTGGTGATGACACCATTGATCGGACCGCCGCTGACCGTCCATTGAAGCGGCGTATCGCCGTTCCCACTGACGATGGCATGGAACGATTGGGTCGACCCGATCTCAACGCGCGGATTAAATGGGGCCACAGCCAGCCGATTGGCAGCCGTGGCAAACCTCGCCATCTCCACACAGAGAAGTAGGCTTACGCAGCAATAGACGCACCGCCATCCCGGTCGCATAATCGAGCTCTCCAACGGATGAAGAAGTTGCAAGTGAAGTGCCACTCGCCCGTGGCGCGCTTGCCAAAATTTCTTCAACGAGTTCAACGGGCTGCCGTACCGACACGCCATTGACGCCCTCCGCCCGGGTCTGCGCGCACCCGGTGTGATCATTCTGAGAGAGGCTTGACAGCGCCACGCCCTCCACGCATGGTCGCGACCATGAAAAAAATCGCGCATCTGTTTGGCTGTTGGGGACTGATCTACGGACTCTCGTTCGGGATCGCGCACAGCGCACGCGCCGCCGAGCACGCCTTCATTTTTTGGTACCCCGGCGGCGGCGGCAACACCGCACAAGCCCAACCGCTCCTTGACCAGTTCGCAGCCTATTTGGGGAGTAAGACCAGTAACGTGACATGGCACGCCAAATATTTCGGCAACGTCGAGAGCGGCTTACAATTCGCGCGCGCGGGGCGTCCCAGCTTCGGCATCGTCAGCTATTTAATGTACGCGCAATACGGACAAGCGCTCGGGATGCAACGCATCCTCACGGCCGTTCCACTGGCGCATGGTAAAGCGGAGGAGTCGTGGCATTTCGTCGAGGGACAGTGCGATGAGACCCCTGCACCGCTCATCATCTATATGAGCGAGCCGCTCACACTGGCCATGATCCACCAAGATTTCCCGAATCAGAAATTGGAGCGCGCGGGGCAACCCGCCAAACTGCAAACCACCGGCAACTTGCTCGGCATGCTCAAGCAGATCGCTGCCGGCAGTTGTCATGCCGCGATCGTGAGTGAACGCGAGTGGCACGGCGTCAGTCGCACCAGTTGGGCCAGGGACTTACACAGCACGGTATCCAACACAACCCATCCCGCAGCACTCGTCGTGCGATTCACCGGTGCGACCTCAGAAAGCGCGACAAAGACGGAGGAGACCTTGCGCGGAATGAGTGGGAACGTACAGGGGAAAGCGATTCTGACGGAGTTACAGCTCAAGGGGTTTGAGTAAAAACATGTGGCGTGCAGAGAGGGAGGGATTCCCTTCGGTCAATCCGCCGGCGGCGGAGAGGGAGGGATGAGCGGCAGCCGCCTTTGGCGGCTGCCGCTCTGAAAAAGTGGCTTCGCAACATCTACATTGTCTCCGCTATCGCTCCGACTGTCAGTCGAACCCTCTCGTCCGGGTTCGCATCCCACTTTTCACAAACACATCGGGCCCCTGTTGGGGCCCGATGTGTTTGCGGAGAGGGAGGGATTCGAACCCTCGATACCTTGCGGTATACGTGATTTCCAGTCACGCCAGTTCAGCCACTCCTGCACCTCTCCGTTCGCCGGAGGCGAACCCTCCATTTTCAATTTTCCATTTTCCACCCGGCGGTTCACCGCCCACCAAGATCGCAAGCCGACCGTCCGGCTTCGCCGGCGACGAGCGCGGGGGTATGGGGGGTATCCCCTTCGCGCTGCCGCGCTGCGGGTACTTCCTCGCCGACCCAGCCTTCGGCTGGGTGCCCGGCTCGGTCGTCGCAGGGCAGCACCAAATATTGATGATGCGAATAGCCTCCATTACTGCCCTGCGGACCCCCCATTCTAATGTCGGGGCGGCTGGATTTGAACCAGTGACTTCCTGCTCCCAAAGCAGGCGCTCTACCAGGCTGAGCTACGCCCCGTGCCCAAGACGGGCGGATGTTTCCGATTTCTCACGGCATAAATCAAGCAGCATCTTCCGCAAGGACCGCGCGGCCTGACCACGGTGGCTGATTGCGTGTTTTTCTTCTGCCGTCAACTCAGCCATGGTCCGGCGGAGTGCCGGCAGATAAAAAATCGGATCGTATCCAAATCCGCCCGCTCCGCGTGGGCACGTTGACACCACGCCGGAACACACGCCACACACCCACTGCGTCTCGACTCCTGGCCGCGCCAACGCCAGCACACAGACAAAATGCGCGCTCCGCTCCGGCGGTCCAACGTTAATCAAGTCCACCAACAAACGGGCAATGTTCTTCGCGTCATCGGTCGGCGTGCCACCATAACGCGCGGAAAAGATCCCCGGTGCGCCGCTCAACACATCGACCACCAACCCGCTGTCGTCACTGATCGCCCATTCCCCGGTCGCGACAGTCACGGCCTCCGCCTTGGCGCAGGCATTCGCGGAAAATGTGCTCCCCACTTCCGGCGGCAGCGTACACTGCGGATAGTCGCGCAACGACCGCAGCTGCCACGGCCCATCCCCCAGCAAGGATTGCAACTCAGAGACTTTATGAGGATTCGCAGAGGCTAAGACACAGGTCACAGTCATACCGATAATCTACACGCGGGCGCGCTGTAGCACGCGCCGCTGCAGGACAATGAGGTCTGCAATGCCTTGCTTCGCCAGGGCCAGCAACCGCAATAGCATGGATTGATCAAACGGGTTATGCTCCGCCGTGCCCTGCACCTCAATAAAGCGCCCGCCGCCCGCCATCACGATATTCATATCGACGTCGGCGCGGACATCGTCCGCATACTCGAGATCCAACAAAGGCTGCCCTTCAACCACTCCGACACTCACGGCCGCCACGTAATCAAGCAATGGCCATTCGGTCAGCAATCCACGCTTCCGCAGTTGGGCGCACGCACAAGCTAAGGCCACATAGCCCCCGGTGATCGCCGCGGTCCTGGTCCCACCATCGGCCTGTAAGACATCGCAATCGAGCGTAATGGTACGGGGACCGAGTCGCTGAAAATCGACCACGGCGCGCAGCGCACGGCCGATCAGACGTTGAATCTCCGCCGTTCGCCCTCCGACGCGCCCCTTGGCCGCCTCCCGACCGGTGCGCTCCGAGGTCGCGCGCGGCAGCATCCCATACTCTGCGGTGACCCAGCCGAGCTTTGACTTTTCGCGCCAGCGCGGCACAGACTCTTCAATCGACGCCGTGCAATGGACCTGTGTTCGCCCCATTTGAATCAAGGCCGATCCTTCTGCAAAGACGGAAACTGCCGGCTTAATCACCACCGGACGCATCCGCGCACTGGCTCGCCGTCGCATTGACATGCGGGCGGCGCTAGCATAGGGGCGGGACAAAAGGCAAAGGACAAAAGGCAAAGTGCAAAATGAAAAATAGTTGCAAATGCTCTCTCACATTTTGCATTTTGCACTTTGCACTTTGCATTTTGCATTCTGCTCCCACATTTGCCCGCCCACTCTCCGGATTTCACGAGGGGCCGTATCTGCAATTTGTTACGGGCATCCGTGACGCCAGCTTCGATACAGAGCAATCGACCAATACGGTGCACGGCCATGATCAAGAGGCCCTCTTTGGTTTCATCTTCGGTTGGAATCTGACAGATCCGTGGGCCGTCGAACTCAGCGGGCATTATAGTTCCCCCGGCCTCATCACGAACCAAGAACATTTAATCAATGTGCGCCTTGGGACAAAATGGTCATGGATCAACAACGCCCTGACTGATTTCCGATCGGTGCGCATTCTCCCTTACCTCAGCGCCGCTGGACTCGCGCAAGTCAACGTCCTGCCGACCGCGCCAACTGCCAGCGCGCCGCGTGCTCTACAGTGGGGGATCGGTCCGAGCGTGGGCGCCGGCGTGAGCGGCTTATTTTTCCACGATGCCGTGTACCTTTCGATCGGCGGTCTCGGCGATTTAGTCTGGCGACCGGAGCGCACTCAGACAATCGCCGGCATCACCACGACCGCGTATCGCTCCACACTCGACCTGGAGTGGACCGCTATTGCCGCGTTCGGTGTGCATTTCTAAGTCCATCTAGCCACGACAATTTCTTGACTTTTCTCCTTCACCCTTTTAGGGTGCCGCCAGTCTTTTGTATCCACACACCATTGGGGGATGGTTCCATGAACACGTTTCGCACTCTGCTCGGAATCTTGGCCGGTTCCTCATTACTCGTCGCCGTGGGATGTGGCGCTCCAGGTACCCAGTCCGCGTTAGAAGATGCGCGTTTCGCGCTGGATGCGGCTGATTACGCCACTGCTGTTACAAAGGCCACTGAGGCCTACGCAGCCAATCCCACTGATTTGCCGACGGCCTTGGTTCTTTCTTCGGCCTATGCAGGACGCGGTGGCATTTCGACCCTCGACATGGCCGAGTCCCTTTCAGAAACCGGTGCAACCTCCGACGCCTTCGATCGCGTGCACGACATTTTCGTCAGCACGTTGACCTCAACCGGATTAGCAGATCTCCGCCTGGCAATTGCCACGCTCACAGATTTTGCCGGGACCATCTCATCAGATCAACAAGGCAGCTACAGCTACCAACTTGGTGTCCTGCAAATGATCGAGGCCCTTGCGTTGCCGACCCTCACGGCCCAGCCGGCGGCGGGTGGCACCGTCACGGCGACGGCCATCACCTCCGCGCAAAAGGATTTTGTCCAGGCGGATTTTGTCGGTGCCGATAACAATTTGATCGCGGCCGGCCTTGCGTCAGACAATGCCCTCGTCACATTGATGCGGCAGAACTACTGCGCTTTGGCCGACGTCTCAGGCACGGCTGGTTTCACGTTAGCCGAGCTGCAAGACCTCACGCTTTGCGAATTGAACGACAATCTGGCCACACTAACCCAGGCCGCCGGCAGCTTCCAATCACCTGCTATTCTTACCTGTCTTTCATTCGACTTCAGTTGCACGGCCGTGGATACCACGGATTAACTCGACGCCTTGAAACACGCGGACGCTTAGGGGGACACAAGTATGAAATTTCAACGATGGGGGAAGTGGGTTGCCGGGGCGGTATGCGGCGTGGCGTTGGTTTGTGGAACAACGACTGATGCAAAAGAAACGAGTATCGCAGATGTATTTCCGAGTCTTGGACGGTCCGTCCGATCCCTCGGCATGGGCAACGTCGGATTGACCTTACCCGGCGATGATCCCATGGTCATGTTTTACAATCCGGCAGCACTGCAGGACTTGCCCCATTCCCCGCAATGGATGGCACCAAGCCTCACCGCTTCGATTAATAAAGACCTCATCGCCACAACAAAAGATGTCTTGAACATGCTGGATGATCTCGACAATTCCGGTACACAAACCGGGGACCTCGGTGTGTTTGAGACGTTCTTCAACAAACGCGTGGGACAATTCCAGCAAGTGGAAGTCAATACACCGCTGTTTGCGTTTGGCATGAAGGGCTGGGGCGCGGCGTTACTCCTCGATAGCCGGACCACCTTCTCTTTGCGGAATCGCGCCTTCCCCAATTTCGAAATGCGAACGCGCAACGACGGCGCGGTCGCGGTAGGCAAATCTATCGGCCTGTGGGGCGATGATCTGGCAATCGGCGTAATGGCCAAGGGGATTTATCGGGTCGAGCGCGATAAAATCATCACCACCAACGAGGTCATCGCCAACACGGTCAAAGATCAATTGCGTTGGAGTTCCTGGGGTAAGGGGATCGGATTCGGCGGCGACGTCGGTGTACGTTGGCGACTTCCTTTCTTGTGGGACCTCAAGCCAGTGGTTGCGGTTACGTACCAAGATATTGGAAATACACGATTCCGAAAGACGGCACTTACCGATACACCACAGAGCCTCAATGCAGCGATTGGCTTTCAACCGAAAATTGGCGATGTTGACGTCTTCATCGAAGCGTCCGCCACTCAACTCAATCAAAAACGTGACCTCATGACGCGCCTGCATGCCGGCGCAGAGGTCCGATTCCCACAGTGGGGCATCTTCCAACTCAGTCTCCGGGGTGGTACGAATCAGGGATATGCGAGTGGCGGCTTTACCGTAGATCTCAAGGCCGTGCGTATCGATGGAGCTTTCTTTGGCGAGGAGATCGGTGATCGGAAACGCCAAGGCTCGTCCTACAAATATGCCGTCGCCATCGGCACGCATTTCTAATACTAGCACCGGCTTAATGGCTTAGTGCGCCAGGTCTTCGAATCGGGTGTACTCATTAATAAACGCCAGCTTGACGAGCCCGGTCGGCCCGTTCCGTTGCTTACCAATGATGATCTCGGCGATCCCTTTATCAGGACTTTCGCGATTGTACATTTCGTCGCGATAGACAAAAACGATCACATCGGCATCTTGCTCAATCGCACCGGATTCACGTAAATCAGCCAATTGCGGGCGCTTGTCCTGCCGGTTTTCGACCGCTCGATTGAGCTGCGAGAGCGCCACAACCGGTACGTTCAATTCCTTGGCAAGCGCCTTGAGTGAGCGGGAGATTTCAGAAATTTCACGTTCCCGACTTTCCACCCGGCCTGATACGCGCATTAATTGCAAGTAATCTACCAACACGATCCCCAATCCCTTCTCCCGCTGCAGCCGGCGCGATTTTGCCCGCATCTCCAGCACGCTCAACGCCGGCGTATCATCGATGTAGATCGCCGTTTCAGAAAGTTGTCCGGCGGCTCGGGTTAATTTCGGCCAATCACTCTCCGACAAAAAACCACCGCGCAATTTAGAGGCGTCCACTCGGGCCGTGGAACAGAGCAAGCGCTGCACCACTTGCTCTTTGCTCATTTCCAGAGAAAAGAATGCCGCTGGTTTCCCTTCCGCGAGTGCCGCATTGACCATCATACAAGTCGCCAAACTGGTTTTCCCCATGCTCGGCCGTCCCGCCACAATCACGAGATCGGAGCGCTGAAGCCCTGACGTCATTCGGTCCAAATCACTAAATCCGGTGGGCACTCCAGTCACCGTCGCTTTTTGTTCGTACAACTGCTCAATGGTCTTGAACGTCTCCTTCACCACTTCGCGGAGCGAAAAAAAACTGCGGGTAATTTTCCGCTGTGCGATATCAAAAATCACGCGCTCCGCCTGATCCACCAGGTCATCCACAGCAGCTTGGTCTCCTTCGTACGCAAGCCGTGCAATGTCATTCGCACCCTGGATCAGGCGGCGCAAAATGCCTAATTGGCGCACGATACGGGCATAGTAGGCGATATTGGCCGTGGTCGGCACCTGATCGGCCAGCGATGCCAAGTAGGCGGCGCCACCCAACGACTCAAGTCGTTGCTGGTTGCGCAATGCACTGGTGACCGTGATAAGGTCCGCTGGCTCGTTGCGCTCGTAGAGGGAGAGAATGGTCTGGAAGATTTCACGATGGCCTTCTCGATAGAAGGCCTCGGCTTCGAGCAGCTCGACAACCCGATGAATGGCATCGGGATCAATTAACATCCCCCCTAAGACCGCACGCTCAGCGTCCAAGTCTTGGGGCGGGATACGCTCCGACAACGTTTGTGTCATGAAAATTACGCTGCCGCTTCGACGCGGACCGTCAGAGGGACATGCACTTCGGCATGCAACCGCACTTCAAACGAATATTCACCTACGGTTTTGATCGGTTCTTGGAGCCGAATTTTACGACGATCAATCGTCACACCCAGCTTGGCAATCAACTCACCAATGTCATGCGCGGTCACCGAACCGAACAACTTCCCCTCTTCTCCGACTTCGCGGCTGAACGCCAACGATAAACTTAACAGCTGTTTTGCCACGGCCTCTGCCGCTTGTTTCAACTGCGATTGCTTCGTGGAGATTTGCCGACGCTCGTGTTCCAACATGCGCATATTCTTGGTGTCCGCAAGAACCGCCAACTTGCGCGGCAGGAGATAATTGCGCGCATATCCATCTCGCACTTTGACAATCTCGCCCGGCTTTCCGAGGTTATAGACTTCATCACGTAAGATCACTTCCATAAGGTCTCCTCACACCTGAAGCGCATTCAGGACACTGCGGCCACCGCATGAATGGACGTAAACGGAATGAGCGACAATAGGCGCGCCCGCCGTACGGAAATCGTGACATCGCGTTGATGTCGCGCACAATTTCCAGAAATTCGCCGCGGCACAATCTTCCCGCG
This sequence comes from Deltaproteobacteria bacterium, assembly GCA_016210045.1. Lineage (NCBI taxonomy): Bacteria > Pseudomonadati > Myxococcota > Myxococcia > Deltaproteobacteria bacterium. Next base: position 109,071 of record JACQUX010000018.1, read on the forward strand.
TTCGGTCACAAATTGCTGCATGACCCGTACATTCTTGTAATCGACGTCGAGGCCTTGCTCGGTACAAACACGACAGACCTTTTTCCGATTACTATGGCCACCGCTGCCGCCGCCACTTTGACGACGCCCTCCCGGGCCTTCTTTATCGCCGCGTCCACGACGCTCTCCCCGCTCAGGACTTTTCATGCGCATAATATATATCCCTTCCTAGGCATTGACCGCCGATTCCGCACTGGCAACGGGCTGCACCACCGGTTGCTCTGGTGGCCTTGCTCCACTTGCGGCACCAAAATAGAGTTGTAAACGCTTCACATCCGCTTCCTGCTGCGCCTGCCGCGCCGCCACATCAACGGTCGTGGCCAGTTGCACGGTCAAATAGCGCACCGTCATGTCATCCAAACGACAGAAGCGTTCAATTTCGGCGACAGTCGCCCCATCACCGGTATAATCAGCGTAGAGATAAAAACCGCGGGTCTGCTTTTCAATCGGGTATCCGAGACTACGGCGCCCCAGATCCAATAAGTGAAAGAACACCCCATTCCGCTGCTCCACAATCGCCTTGATCCGGTCCCGAGCATGCCGGACCTGCTCCTGTGAAGCGTCACCTCGGATAATAATCGTCGTTTCGTATTCACGCAGTGCCATTGCCATTCTCCTTCGCTTCAGCGCCCTTCCGATGAAACTGCCGCTGCACCACCTCGGGACCCTCCCGAATGAAGAGCAGCACGGCCTCTACCGCTTGTTGAACCATCTCGTCAACTAATTGTCGTTCCCGCTTCGGAAATACATGTAACACATACTCCGCAGCATCCGCCCCTCTCGGAGGCCGGCCAACTCCCACTCGTAAGCGCCAATAGGCCTGGCTGCCGAGGCATTCATGGGTTGAGATGATTCCCCGATGCCCGGCCGCCCCTCGATCGAAGGCCAGTTTCAACGCGCCCAACTCAAGATCGAGGTCGTCATGAACGACCAAGAGATCGTGAAGCGCGACGCCTTCGCGCTTCACTCCTCCCGCAACGGCTTCGCCACTCCGATTCATATACGTCATCGGCTTCATAAAGCCGATACGCAGCGGCCCTTCACTCGTACTGGTAAACAACGATTGATACAACCGTCGGGTCAGCCGCACGCCGAGCGCCTGTGCGGCCTCATCAACCACTCGAAATCCGATATTATGCCGCGTATGCCCGTATTCCTCGCCAGGGTTCCCGAGGCCGACAATCAACTTCACGCGCTCTTCTCACTCCCACCCTTCGCAGGCGCAGATGGCGCCGCCGCTCCTGGGACCGCCTCGCCCTTCTGCGCCATTGCCGGGACTTCGACCGGCGCCGCGGCAACGACGGCAGCCACTTCTTCCTTCTGCGGCGCCACAACTTGCACCACGCTGAAATTATCCGTGTGCGGAAATGTCACTCCCGGCGGCAACTGAATTTCGTTCGCATGGATATTGCCGCCGATCTTCAACGCGCTAATGTCCACGACGACAAATTCGGGTAGCGCATTCGGAAGGCACCGCAATGTTAAGGTCCGCCGACTGACCTCCAACACTCCACCTTCTTTCACCCCAGCGGCTTGACCTTCAAAGTGCAGCGGCACTTCGACTTCGATCTGCTCGTTCACATTAACTGCCAGCAAATCAACGTGCGTAATTTGTTGCTTGAGGGGATCGCGTTGGTATTCCTTGAGCAGTGCCAGCACGGAATCCTGGCCCTCGATCGCCAGATTGATCAGGACACTTCGTCCGGCCGCGCCCTTCAGCGTTTTACTCAAGAGTGCTTGGTTCACACTCAACGCCTTCGGCGCATATCCATGCCCATAGAGCACCGCGGGGATACTCCCCGCCACGCGCAACCGACGCGCCGGCCCCTTGCCCGTTTCCCGCTGTGCTGCTGTAATATTGACTCGTTCCATACCAACTCTCCTTATATGCGTTCGATTTATACAAACAGCGATGAAATCGAATCGGCTTGATAAATACGCCGGATCGCTTCGGCGAGCAGCGGGGCAATCGACATCACATGGATCTTCTTTGCCTCGGCAATTTCCGACCGCACTGCAATCGTATTCGTAACAACGACCGACTCCACACACGACGCCTCGATAGTGGCAATGGCTCCACCGGAGAAGATACCATGCGTACAATACGCATGCACCGCCCGTGCACCATGCGCCAAAAGGGCCTCGGCGGCCTTCACCAAGGTTCCGCCCGTATCGATCATGTCATCGACTAACACAGCCGTCCGACCTTCAACCGACCCGATCAAGTGCATCACTTCCGTTACATTCGGCGTCGGCCGCCGTTTGTCGATCATGGCCAGAGGGCAGCCGAGCCGTTTCGCATACGCACGGGCGCGTTCCGCTCCGCCCGCATCTGGGGCGACGATCACCAGACGTTCCACATCCAGCCCTTCGCGAATGTGGTCTAACAGAATCGGCATGGCATATAGATGATCAAAAGGAATATTAAAAAAGCCTTGGATCTGTCCCGCATGAAGATCCATGGACAGCATCCGATCCGTTCCAGCGGCCGTGAGTAAATCGGCCACTAATTTGGCACTGATCGGCACTCTCGGCTGCACTTTGCGTTCCTGGCGCGCATAGCCATAGTAGGGCACCACCGCCGTAATCCGATCGGCGCTGGCCCGCTTCAGCGCGTCGATCATGATCAGCAACTCCATGATATGTTCGTTAGCCGGCAAAGAAGTGGGTTGAATGACAAAGACATCCATCCCGCGGACATTTTCCAACACTTCAATCCACGTCTCGCCATCGCTAAATTTGCTGACCGTACATTTCCCGATAGAAAATCCCAGCTGTTCGGCAATTTCCGCCGCCAGTAACGGATTGGAGCTCCCGGAGAATATTTTGATATTCTTAAAGTTGCGCATGTTTCCTACTATTTCCTGCTGGGGCGCCAGGACTCGAACCTGGAGATGTCGGCTCCAAAGGCCGATGCCTTACCATTTGGCGACGCCCCATAGTCATTGGGGGCCCGCAGGTCAGCAAATGCTTTGAGTCGCCTGCAACCACCAACCACGAGGAGCCAGCTCGGCGGCCGCACGATCTCGTGCCTCCTCAGAGTTAAACAAACCGAACACCGTCGACCCGCTTCCACTCATTAAAGTGCCGACCGCCCCAGCGGCGTCGAGAGCCCACCGCATTTCTCGAACTACCGGCAATTGTTGAGTAGTCACCGCTTCGAGATCGTTGCGTAACTGCGCTGCCACTTCGCTCACCGACCGCAAAAGCGGCCGGACGCTAGCATCTGGGGGTACCGGCGTCAATTGGAAAGGGTGACTCTGCGCAAATGATCGAAAGATCGTGCTAGTGACTACGCCACAGCGTGGATTCACCAACAGAATTGGCAACTCAAGGAAATCATTAATACAATGCACAATCTCCCCAATACCTCGCACCCAGGCAGGGCGACCAAAACAAAAAAATGGGACATCCGCTCCTAATTGCACGCCAAGAGATGCCAAGTCAGTTTCCGAAAGCTGTAGGGCCCACAGCCGGTTCAAGGTCGCGATCACTGCTGCCGCATTACTGGATCCCCCACCGAGCCCCGCACCCACTGGGATGCGCTTGTCCAATTGGATCCGGACTCGATCGTTGCGATGCGCCGTGCGCTGCATTAACTGCGCAGCGCGCACGCAAAGATTGTGTTCATCCTGAGGAATCTCTCCACAATTGCTCTCGAACTCGATGCCCGCTTTCGCACTATCGACTGCAATCTGCATCTCATCGCCGAACGCCAGCGGGACCATCAACATGTCCAACCAATGGTACCCATCGGTTCGTCGCCCCACGACCGCCAATCGCAAATTCACTTTTGCGGGAGAAAACACCGTCATCTCGGGCATACGATCCTCAGCACGCTCTCACACCGCTGGCCTGCATACACCACAGCGTCCCCCACCGGAACGCCCCCTTTAAAAAACACAACCCCCATCAGCACATCGCACTGATGGGGGTCGGTTACATGAGAAATAGCTACTTATGCAACCTTGGAAACATCCATGGCGTGCGGGCCCTTGGGTCCTTCCGTTTGCGCGTATTCCACGACGTCGCCCTCCGCCAAGGATTTATACCCTTCCGCTTGAATCGCTGAATAGTGGACAAAGACATCGCGTCCATCGCCCTCTTGCGGCGTAATGAATCCGAAGCCTTTTTTGTCGTTAAACCATTTCACGGTCCCTCGTTTACGCTCGCCCATCTGCTTCTCCTTCTGCTCCGAAAGCCAGCCTCTATCTGTTGTACACCCGTACATCAGCAGCGTGGCTTGTGATGCGCCATTTCCCAAGCATACCCATTGAGAGCCGTCAATGTGGAGTTGCAACCGGATCAACCACGCCCGCAGGTACGGCGGCCGTGGTCTTTGCCAACACCGCACCCAACTCTTCTCCCGGACGACGTTTAAAAAGCTTGTCCGGGTCGTCGATGGCCAACGCATGCCGTAACACTTCGTCCATGTGCTCCACGGTTACGATCTCCAATTGTTTTAAAATATTCTGCGGAATCTCTTTCAGATCTTTTTCGTTCTCTTTTGGAATCAGCACTTTTTTGATCAAACCGCGGTGTGCGGCCAAGAGTTTTTCTTTGAGCCCACCAATGGGCAGCACACGCCCGCGCAACGTGATTTCGCCCGTCATCGCAATATCCTTGCGACATGGGATGCGGAGTAAGGCCGATGTAATGGTGGTCGCCATTGTAATACCGGCCGAGGGACCATCTTTGGGAATGGCACCTTCCGGCATATGGACGTGAAGATCGACTCGTTGGTAGAAGTTCTTATCCAGCCCCAATCGTTCCGCTCGTGATCGCACATAGGTCACTGCCGCTTGTGCGGATTCTTGCATGACTTCGCCTAACTTGCCCGTGACTGTGAGCTTCCCCTTCCCCGGCAACACTTGCACTTCCGTTTGTAACAGTTCTCCGCCGACTTCAGTCCACGCCAGGCCCGTACACACCCCGATCTGATCTTGCTCATCCGCGAGACCAAATCGATATTTCGGCACACCGAGCAACTTTTGTACTTTAGCCGGAGAAATTACGACATCAGTCGTCTCATGCGGTTCTGTCGCCACTTCTCTGGCCACTTTACGACAGATCGCGGCGATTTCCCGTTCCAAATTTCTCACCCCCGCCTCGCGCGTGTAGCGGCGGACGATCAATTTCAACGCGCTTTCAGCAAATTTGATATGTTCGATCTGCAGACCATTGGCTTCGCATTGCTTTTTGATCAGGTATTTCTGCGCAATCGAGACCTTCTCCTGTTCGGTATAGCCCGGCAGCCGAATAATCTCCATCCGATCTTGGAGCGGCAGTGGAATCGCCGGCAGCGTATTCGCGGTAGTAATAAACATGACATCGGAGAGATCGTAGTCGAGATCCAAATAATGATCGTTAAAAGAGACGTTTTGTTCCGGATCCAACACTTCCAACAACGCCGACGCCGGATCGCCACGAAAATCTGTGCTCATTTTGTCGATTTCATCGAGCAAAAAAACGGGATTTGACGTGCCCGCCTTTTTTATCGACTGGACCACTTTGCCGGGTAACGCGCCAATATACGTGCGACGGTGGCCCCGGATTTCCGCTTCATCGCGCACGCCGCCAAGCGAAATTCGAACGAATTTGCGCCCCATAGAACGCGCGATCGAGCGGCCAAGCGACGTCTTGCCAACGCCCGGAGGACCGACAAAACAGAGAATGGGCCCCTTCACCTTGCCGACTAATTTCTGCACCGCTAAATATTCGAGGATTCGTTCTTTTGGTTTTTCGAGTCCATAATGGTCCTCGTCCAGGATCCGCTCCGCCTCTTTGAGTTCCAATTTATCATCGGTCCGGTCAAACCACGGCAATGAAAGGATCCAATCAATATAGTTCCGCACCACGGTCGCTTCCGCGGACATCGGCGACATCATCTTGAGCTTCTTAAACTCGGCCTTTGCCTTTTGCGTCCCTTCGGCCGACATTTTCTTCGTCTTGATTCGCTCTTCCAGCTCATGCAGCTCACTCTTAAATTCATCTCGCTCCCCGAGCTCCTTCTGAATGGCCTGCATCTGCTCGTTGAGATAATATTCCTTTTGCGTCTTCTCCATCTGCTTCTTGACGCGCGTGCGAATCCGTCGTTCCACTTGGAGAATTTCGATCTCCGTCTTGATCATCCCGTACAGTTTTTCTAAACGTTCAGTCGGCGAGAAGATTTCCAGGATCTTTTGTTTGTCCGGAAGCTTCAACGTGAGATGCGCAACGATCGTGTCTCCCAGCCGCGATGGATCTTCGATCGAAGCGACGGAAGCCAACATTTCTGGCGGAATCCGCTTATTCAATTTCACATAATTTTCAAATGCGGACTTCACGCCACGCATTAAGGCCTCGGTTTCAATCGTGGCATCCGGGCCTTCCTCAACGATGCGCCCCTCGATGAGAAAAAATGCCTCATTGGGGATGTATTGCTGGATCTGCACTCGCCGCTTTCCCTCAACGAGGACTTTGACCGTCCCATCGGGAAGGCGCAGCAGTTGAATAATCGAGGAGAGCGTCCCGATCGGATAGATATCGTCCGGTTTCGGGTCGTTGGTCTTTGCGTTGACCTGCGCACTGAGCAGGATATCTTTTTCTTTGGCCACGGCATCTTCGAGCGCCGCAATCGACTTCTCGCGCCCGACGAAGAGGGGAACCACCATATGAGGAAATACAACGATATCCCGCAATGGGAGTAACGGGACGACGACCGTACCTGAGGTTGGCATGCGCATCTCCTCTGTCCTGACGACCGGTTTGCAAGAATTTGCCACCGTCGTCACGCCGCAGCGCTCCACACCAAGCGCCGCAGGAGCGAATAAATACGGTCAGTCCATCAATTGTCAATAGGACGAAATTTCCGCTTACGCCGACTCAACCTTTTGTTCATAAATAACCATCGGTTTCGCTGTGCCGGCAATCACATCTTCAGTCACTAAAACTTCGCGCACACCCGAATCGCTCGGAATAGAATACATCACATCCAACATCACGGTCTCAAGAATTGCCCGCAGACCGCGTGCCCCTGTTTTGCGCGTAATGGCCTGACGCGCCACCGCGCGCAACGCCTCCGGCGTAAATTCCAATTTCACTTTTTCCATCTCGAAGAGGCGCTGGTACTGTTTCGCAAGCGCATTGCGCGGTTCGACTAAGATCTGCATCAGCGCATCTTCCGAGAGCTCATCAAGGGCCGCCATGACCGGCACCCGACCGACAAATTCAGGGATGAACCCAAATTTAAGGAGATCTTCCGGCATGGCACTGCGCAGCAGACTCCCGATATCGAGATCTTTGCGACTGCGAACATCGGCGCCAAATCCAAGTCGCTTTTCACCCAACCGCCGCGCGATAATCTCTTCCAATCCGACGAAGGCGCCACCGCAAATGAAGAGGATGTTGGTCGTATCGACCGGAATGAATTCCTGTTGCGGATGCTTGCGGCCTCCTTTGGGCGGAACACTCGCAATCGTGCCTTCGATGATTTTCAATAAAGCCTGCTGCACCCCTTCGCCGGAGACATCGCGCGTAATCGAAGGGCTATCCGACTTGCGCGAAATCTTGTCGATCTCGTCGATATAAATGATCCCCTTTTCCGCCTTGGCCTTGTCGTAATCCGCGGCTTGCAACAGACTGAGAATCACATTCTCGACATCTTCACCGACGTAACCGGCTTCGGTTAAGGTCGTGGCATCAGCGATCGTGAATGGGACATTGAGGATTTTTGCTAATGTCTGGGCCAGCAATGTTTTGCCGGATCCCGTAGGCCCTACGAGTAAAATATTGCTCTTTTGTAGCTCAACTGTGTCGCTGCGAGAGCCATAGGCGATTCGTTTATAATGATTGTAAACCGCCACCGACAGAACTTTTTTCGCGTGATCTTGACCCACAACGTATTGATCGAGGATCGCGCGCACCTCCGCTGGTTTTGGAATGCCGGCTCGCGCGGTAATTTGATGCTGTCGGAGATTTTCTTCGGCAATAATATCGTTACACAGCTCGATGCATTCATCACAAATATAGACGGTGGGGCCTGCGATCAGTTTTCGAACTTCGCGCTGATTCTTGCCACAAAAGGAGCAACAAAGATTCGTCGGATCGTCGATAAAGTGGCGCGTCATCGAGCTCCCCCTGCGGCCACTTTCTTCCCGGTTTCTGGCGCAAAGGGTGTTCGCTTTTCGACTACCGCATCGACAATGCCGTACACTTTTGCCTCTTCGCCCGACATAAAGAAGTCTCGTTCCGTATCGTGCGCTATTTTTTCCATCTTTTGCGCCGAGTGCAGCACGAGGATCTGATTGAGCCGTTCACGAATACGAAGGATTTCTTTGGCGTGGATCTCAATCTCAGTCGCTTGCCCTTGAAATCCTCCAAGCGGTTGGTGAATCATCACACGAGAGTGCGGGAGGGCATAGCGCTTTCCCTTCGTACCCGCCGCCAACAGCACTGCCCCCATACTGGCCGCCTGCCCGACACAAATCGTGGATACGGCACAGCGGATATATTGCATCGTGTCATAAATGGCGAGCCCCGCCGTGACGACACCGCCTGGCGAGTTAATATACAGAAAGATGTCTTTGTCCGGATCTTCAGATTCGAGGAAAAGGAGTTGTGCGATGATCAGATTCGCGACTTCGTCGTTGACCTGTGAACCGAGAAAAACAATGCGGTCCTTCAAGAGGCGAGAGTAGATATCGTATGCGCGCTCCCCGCGCCCCGTTTGTTCAACGACCATCGGGATTAGCATCGACCCTCGCACGTTATCATTTGGCTGCAACATCTTCAATTTGTCCGTCTTTGATTGTAGCTTCCCCAATGATGAAATCAAGGCATTTCTCTTGCAGAAGCTCATTTTTCAACGCTGGGAACATGTTCTTCTCGGTATATAAACGGCGCACTTTGTCTAACTCTTCACGAACCGATTCACTAATGGCTTTCAGCCGAGCCTCCAGCTCGGCATCGCTGACGACCAGCCCTTCAACTTCGGCGATGGCTTCGAGGATCAATTGACTGCGCACACGATCACGCGCCGGCGCCGCATATTGTTCAACAAATTGTTCCGGCGTCATACCGACCTGCTGCCACGTCGTCCCTTCGTGCTGCAAGCGACGTTCGAACTGATGGAACATTTGTGACAACTCCCAGCCTACCATTATTTCCGGCACTTCAAAGGGATGATGCTCAATCAGTTGCTGGACGGCTTGCTGCGCTAACGCGCCACGCGCCTCTTGCTGATGTTGCTCGGTCAGCCGCGTTCGCACTTCCGCGCGAACAGCATCCAAATTTTCGTACGGACCCAAATCTTTTGCGAAGTCATCGGTCAATTCCGGCACAATCTTCCGCTTCAGCTCCTTCAGAGCGACATGGAACTTGGCCTCACTCCCCGCCAACGAGACGTTAAAATAATCATCGGGATAATGGAACACTGCGGTGCGCTCCTCGCTGACACGCATCCCCAGTAACTGCTGCTCGAACTCCGCCAACAGTTGATTCGCACCGAACTCGACCGCGAAATCTTTCGCACTGCTCCCTTCGAACGGCTTTCCATCCGCCGTGCCCTCATAATCGATGGTCGCAACCATTCCTACGGCCGCTCCCACACCGTCATCAACCGGCACGAGCTGGGTGAGCATCTCACGGAAACGCTGCAATTGCGCCTCGACTTCCGCTTCGTTCACAACCACCAGGGGACGCGTGAGCGCCAATTTGCGATAGGTCTTCACTTCCACTTTGGGTCGCACTTCAAACGTGGCGGTGTACGTAAAGGGGCGATCTTTCGCAAAGGGCCCGACCACAATCTCCGGCTGCCCCAAGGCGCGTTGCTGCGTTCTTTCCAATGCCTGAGAAAAACTTTCTCGCACTAAGGCTTCCATCGTCTCGGCTTCGACTTCGCGGCGGAAGTATTGTTCCACCATCGGTCGCGGGACTTTTCCTTCCCGAAATCCCTTCAACTTCGCGTGCTGCTGCACTTTTTGATACGAGGCCTCTAAGACGGTTACAACGCGCTCCACCGGGACATCGACCACGAGTCGCCGCTTGATCGGACTGACTTCTTCCAACTTACTTTCAGGATGCATGAGGGGGCTCCTTAAAAAATGTTATCTCTTCAAATGAAATGTTGTGCTCTTCCCGATATACGATATGCGATACGTGACCAACGAAATTTGCGGCCATTCGTATATCGTGTATCGGGAAAAATTCGCTGCCGCAAATTTTTGTGCCGCGGGGGAGATTCGAACTCCCAAGCCTTTCGGCATCAGATCCTAAGTCTGACGTGTCTACCAATTTCACCACCGCGGCACTCAACGTTATGCCCCGCAACATTTCTTGAACTTCTTTCCGGACCCACACGGACACGGATCATTGCGTCCGGCCTTCGGTGATTGCTGTTGCAGCGTTGTGGCTGGCTGCGCGCCCAGCCCCGCAGACATGCGGCTTGTCATCGGCGCCGGCCCTCGTCCCACACCGGGATTCGCAGCGACACTGGGCATGCGCGCGCTGCCACCACCGGCGGCCATGATCCGCTGCGGCGGCGCCGGCTGTTCCGCAAGATTCACGGCGGCTTCCGCCGCTGCAGTCTTAATCTCCACGCGCGAGACCTTTTCCAACACATCCTTTGCAAAGTTATGCATCATTTGTTGAAAGAGCGCGAACCCCTCACGTTTGTATTCCACTAGCGGATCTTTTTGCGCATAGCCACGCAGGCCAATCCCCTCGCGCAAATGGTCCATTTGTAAGAGATGCTCCTTCCAGAGCGTATCGAGCGTCGTCAGCAACAAAAAACGCTCGACTTGCGTAAAGAGCTCGACCCCATAGCGCTCCACTTTCGCGCGATACATCCCTTCGATCGCGGCGTACAATTCGGCGCCGACTTCTTCGCGCGTATTCACTCGGCGGAGCGTCGCGGCCATATCCCACTGAATGTTGAAAATTTCGCGGACCTGTTCCACGAGCGGCCCCGCGTCAAACTCCTGGGGGTCAATCCGTTCCGGCACGTGGGCGTCCACCAAATGGCCCACCATTTGGTCCCCGAGATCGAGGACCACTTCTCCGAGGGCTTCCTTGCTCAAGATTTCGCGCCGCCGTCCATAGACTTGATGGCGCTGCTGATTCATCACGTCGTCATATTCGAGCAAGTTCTTACGAATCGAGAAATTGTGTTCTTCCACTCGACGTTGCGCGTTGGCGATGGCGCGATTCAGCCAGCGGTGTTCGATGACTTCATCGTCTTTCATCCCCATCCGTTCCATCATGACCTTGATGCGATCTCCGCCAAAGATCCGTAACAGATCATCTTCTAACGACAGATAAAACCGCGAGGCCCCGGGATCACCCTGCCGCCCCGACCGGCCTCGCAATTGATTATCGATCCGACGGCTCTCATGCCGCTCGGTGCCGATCACACACAATCCACCGGCCGTAACGACCTCTTGATGTTCCCCACCGCACCGCGTCCGTTGCTCCACCACGATGGCTTGGAATTCTTCCTCGGTCATTTCCGCCGTACGCCGCGTCCGCGCCAACCCTTCGGGATTTCCGCCGAGCATGATGTCGGTCCCACGACCCGCCATATTGGTCGAGATCGTCACGGCCCCTTTGCGCCCCGCTTGGGAGATAATTTCGGCCTCACGTTCGTGATGTTTGGCATTCAGGACATGGTGCGGAATCCCGGTGCGCTTCAGCATCGCACTCAGCCGTTCCGACTTTTCAATTGATATCGTGCCGACTAAGACCGGCTGGCCGCGTTCATGACACTCTTTGATATCGTCGACGACGGCCTGAAATTTTGCCGTTTCGGTCTTATAGATGAGATCGTCGCGATCCTGGCGAACCATTGGACGATTCGTTGGAATGACGACGACTTCCAAGTTGTAGATTTTTGCAAATTCCGCAGCTTCCGTGTCCGCCGTGCCGGTCATGCCCGCGAGCTTCTTGAACATGCGGAAAAAGTTTTGGAACGTGACCGTAGCCAGCGTCTGGTTTTCGTTCTCGATCTTGACGCCTTCTTTGGCCTCGACCGCCTGGTGCAGCCCATCGCTCCATCGCCGTCCCGGCATCAGGCGTCCGGTGAATTCGTCCACAATGATCACTTGGCCGTCCTTCACGACGTAGTCAACATCGCGTTGGTATAACGCGTGCGCACGCAATCCTTGATGGACGTGATGGAGAAGCGTGATCTGGCGCGGGTCGTAGAGGTTTTCGACCTTCAGGAGCCGCTCGCATTCATGCACGCCCTCTTCGGTCAAGACGGCCGAACGGGACTTTTCATCCACGGTAAAATGGGTCGTCTTCTTCAGGAACGGCATGATTTGATTCACAACATAATACAGGTCCGTCGATTGCTCGCCCTGTCCGGAAATGATCAGCGGCGTCCGCGCCTCGTCGATCAAGATGCTATCGACTTCATCGACAATGGCATAGTGGAGTTCCCGCTGGACGTATTGGTCCAGCCCGAACTTCATATTGTCGCGGAGATAATCGAAGCCGAATTCATTGTTCGTGCCATACGTCAGGTCGGCGCGGTAGGCCCAGGCGCGCTCCGTATCGGTCAGTCCGTGCAGAATCACACCCACGGAACAGCCGAGAAATTTATACAGCGGACCCATCCATTCCGCATCGCGGCGCGCGAGGTAATCGTTCACCGTGATGACATGCACGCCCCGCCCCGTGAGGGCATTCAGATACACGGGGAGCGTGGCCACGAGGGTCTTGCCTTCCCCTGTTTTCATCTCCGCGATCTTGCCTTCGTGCAAGACCACGCCACCGATCAATTGGGCGTCGAAGTGGCGCATGCCGAGGACGCGTCGTGACGCCTCGCGCACGACCGCAAAGGCCTCCGGCAAGATCGCCTCGAGCGACTCTCCACGTGCGACGCGTTCTTTGAGTTGTGGGGTTTTCGCGGACAGGTCGGCGTCGGACAGCGGGTGCATTTGCGGCTCGACCGCATTGGTACGAACCACAAACTGCTGGATCCGTTTCAGTTCTCGCTCGTTCTTTGTTCCAACGATCTTGCGAATGATTCCAAGCATGGCGCGGCATGCTGCCCACTTTGGCAGCGTCCTGCAATCAAATTCTGGTGATTACTCGCGTCTATTCAAGGACGATTACTTCCGCCCGGCGAGATAACGCAACGGGTCCGTTGGCGCCCCGTCGACGTGGACTTCGTAATGAAGATGGGGGCCACTGGTGCGACCGGTCATTCCCACCATCGCGATTGGAGTACCGCGCTTCACGCGCGCCCCTTCCGCGACCATCACTTCGGCGCCATGCGCATATAACGTGGAGACACCGAAGCCATGATCGATGATGACTGAGCGCCCGTATCCACCTTTATAGCCGGAGAACGTGACCATTCCGTCTCCACTGGCACGCACGACTGTTCCGACCGGCGCTGCGATGTCGATGCCTTCGTGGAATCGGGTGCCACCGACACGGTTGGCGCGTCGCGGACCGAACCCGGACGTGATCCATCCCTTGATCGGCCACAACGTGGGCAACGACGACCAAAAGGCATCGCGGTGCTTCCGCACTTCATAAACTTTGGTGAGCCGGTCTTCGACACGCCGCGCCGCATCGCCCAGCTTAGTGAGTCGCCCTTCTGCGTCGGAGAATGACAACATCTCTTCATCTTGCTGCATGGCGTTATTTAAATGGAGCTGGCGCACTTGATTCAGGGCTGGCAACGTCGGGAGGTCCCGCGCTTCGGTGAGAGGACCAATACCTTCCGTCATCGGGCTTTTTTGTGGAACTTTCTCATCGGACTCCAACCGGGCCACCAGACGGTCGGCGCGTTCTACGGACTCTTCTAACGCGGCAAGGCGTGCCAGTAACGCCGCGCGCTCTTGATCGTATTGTCCGTTTTGAATCCGGATGGTCTCCGTGGCGGCATAGCCCTGCCAATAATGATGAAATCCCCAGCTAGTCAGTCCCAACGTCACGCCAAAACAACCGGCTGCAATGAGTGATGCCTTGACCCACCAACGGCGCACTTCCCAACGGCGAATCTGGCGGTGATCTTTCGAAATCAAAATCAGACTATAACCTTGCTGTCGTCGTCGATACACGTACCACCTCCGGACCGCTAGTTCCTGTTTATCAACCCGTGCCGTGCTTCCGTTGGTACTGCGATACTGCCGAATGCCAAGATCCTGAATGAATATCTATTGGTACCACGCTGAAACTGGGCGGACCCTAGCAGCCGTTTTTCAGGGTGTCAACCCTAAATCGCCCATATAACAC